>NZ_WHOC01000143.1:0-78427 GCF_013141785.1 Paenibacillus germinis | reverse complement strand
CCCCAACCGCCGATGTCATGAGACATCATGGGATATAATCCAATCAAATCCCTCAAGTTCAGATATTTCGACCTTACTCCCAACTCAAATAAATAAGTGGTAAGCTTCGCTTACCCCAAAACATATAAATTCTTATGTGTGAACAAAAAAATGAGGAAGCAAGAACCTTGCTTCCTCATTTTTTTTCTGTGTCCTTACCTTCTAAAAACCGAAATGGACTTTATAAACCAATTGCGCCGCAATGTCAGCTGATCTGAGAATCGTACCATGCTCTGAACTTATTAAGCTCGTATGTTCTTCTCCCCTTAAGGGTATGGCCAGAAATTGATGTTCACTCATATACATTTGCATATAATCTTGGTCTTCGGAAATGCGTATCTTCTCAAGTTTCATTTTTTTCGGAGATGCCACAGGGTCGAGTCCTGCCTGATCCTCAATGTGAACTTCAATCTGAGAGCCAAGCCACCGTGATAATTTTTCTTCCCATTTCATACATGTGCCTCCTTCTTTAAGCGGCAGCAGCCTGCATCTGCTTTTGGTGATACCTTCACCTGATACCCTTGAAGATGATTCCAGCAATCGTATTCAGAAGTCAAATCGGACTGGACGGACTCTTCGATATAACGAAGTACCTCAACTTCACTTTCCCAAATCGCCATCCCTTTGATTTCAGCAACAGCAATATCAAGCCCTTCTTCTTCTCTGAGATCTATATACCAAGTTCCTTTCCCAGCGAAAAGTTCATTCAATTGTCGTTCGATTATCGTAGAAAAGGGAGACTCCGTATGTTCGCGAATAAAGCATAAATCCAAAGTAAACTCACTCGGCATGGTTCATCTTCCCTCCTACTTAAAGCCTCTTTGTTTGGTAATATCGCTAAACATTCCCGAATAATAGACGACATCCCCGGCATCATTCTTAACTGCGCTTATCGTGAGCCATTCCAGATACACATCGCCATTCTTTTTACGATTCCAAATCTCACCTTGCCAGAAGCCCTGACCGAGAATTTTATCCCACATGGTATCGTAAAAAGCACGATCCTGTTGCCCTGATTTCAATACACTAGGCGTCAAACCCATTACTTCTTTGGCTTCATAACCTGTCAGCTCTGTGAAGGCAGCATTAACGGAACGAATCGTTCCCTTTGTATCGGTTACCATGATGCCTTCTACCGTATTTTCAATAATCTTAGCGGATAGACCTAATTTCTCCTGATAAAACATCCACACAATGAGAATCAAGCTGGCCAAAGCAACCTGTGATAAGGCCATAAATCCAATCGCATAATGACCTGTCAACTTGAATAAGAAGGTAAGCAGCAGCGGTGGGAAAAATCCACCTAAACCACCCATCGCTGAAATAATACCATTCGCAATACCAGCTTGCTTGGTGAAATACATAGGAACCAATTTAAAGATGGTACCATTACCCGTTCCAGCACACAGTGCAATGGTTAAACAACCTACTGTGTACCAAGTCATCGATGGTGCAAAAGAGAGTAGGATACCAGAAACCGTCAAGCCTGCAAAAACAAACATAAGAATTTTGAAAGGGTTAAATTTATCCCCTAGGTAGCCCCCAATAGGCCTCATAGCTGTCGCCAGCACGATAAAGCCACCCGTACGCATCCCCGCATCTACTTTGGACAGATGAAAGCTGGTGACCATAAAGTTCGGTAAATAAACCGTGAAAGCAACAAAAGAACCGAAAGTAAGAAAGTAGAATAAGCATAAGAACCATAGCTTGGAATTCCCGGAAACCCCTTTTACTTGTTCGACAAGGGATGTTTGTACAGGAGGCTCTTTGCGATCCCCGGCCAAAAAGTTCAATACCGCCATAACAATAAGTAAAATGCTGTACAGCATAACGGTTTTGTTCCAACCTATTTGATTCGCTATGACGGGTGCTCCAAAGGTGGAAAGTGCTGTTCCGAGATTACCGATCCCGTAAATCCCATTAACGAAACCGTGTCGTTCTTTGGGATAATATTTAGGCAAAGAGGTCACTCCCACGGAGAACACAGCGCCACCAATCCCCAGGAAAAATCCCCCAATAATCAGATCCCCGAAGGAATTAGCTTGACTAACCCAGTAAACAGGCGCAAGCAATAGAATAAAACTGATAGCAAATAGCTTTCTTGCCCCATATCGATTCGTCCAATACCCCACTGGCACCCGCATCACGGAACCGAACAAGATAGGAATAGCGGTTACCCACGTGAGTTGCGAAGGGGTTAACTTAATCGTCTCTTTAATAAATGGCATTAATGAAGATAGGATTACCCATACCATGAAACCTAGGACAAGACTGACGGTTTGAAGAGGCAATTGTACTTTTTTGATATTCATTTCACATCACGCTCCCGACGATAGATCCAAGCTGCAACAGGGAATAACAAACCGTTCAATAAAGCATAAACAATAACTGTACGGTAATGATCGAAATAGTAAGCATTCACTGCCTTTTGTGTACAAACGATGTTAAGAAACAAGACTATACATAAAAAAATAACACCGACGAAGCTACGCTTCATATCGTTTCACTCCCGTCGCATAAATCGCGCCTTGCTCCTTCTTCAAGAGAACCTCTGGCAGAGGTCTCTTTGGTGGCCCTGCTGTGGGCGACCCGGTTCTGGCATCGAAAATACCGTGGTGGCAAGGACACACCATCTCATCCTTCTCTTTACTCCAAAACACGGGACATTTGAGGTGCGTACACGCATTTTGATAAGCCTTGTACTCGTTCTCGCCAAGGCGAATTAGTAGAGCCGAATCGTGTTCGCCCGGATAAGCGAACTGGGCCGCATCTCCAACCTTCAAGGAGCTGATGTCCGTGATTTTCAGCTGGGGATAGGACTTTTTCGATAGTCCCGTCAGTTCTTTGGCAGCAAGAGCTCCCCAGGGCAACGTGGATACAGCGAACACTCCGGCTGCACCGACCAGCGTCTTCATAAAGCCGCGTCGATCCAATTTTCTTTCATCATTTTTTCTTATATTGTGGGTATAATTATCTTCTTTAAAAGGACTATGATTATTGCCTTGCTTGTTGTCCTGTTCCATACAGGCTCACCCCATCACAAGTAGATTAGAACAATTTTTGTTTCCCTTGCAGAATGCCTGGTAGGCTGATCTTCACATTCGTTTCACCCTCTAGCGGATCGAAAGGTTGATGACTTGCCGTCCATTTTCCCAGCTTATGTTGAGCTTTCTTCGCTGCTAGTTCTTCCTCTGTCACCCATTGAAGTGTATTCGTCGGGCAAACAGATGCACACATGGGAGGGATGTCCTCTTTGGTACGATCGTAGCAAAGATCACATTTATACATCAGATTCTGCTCTTCATCGAATTTAGGGATACCATAAGGGCATGCGATGGTGCAATTTTGACAGCCGATACATTTCTCAACTAATGCTGAAAGCACAGCACCTTCTTCGGTGATCTGAATGGCTTGGGCCGGACAGCTTCTCGCGCAGGCTGGATTCACACAGTGAAGACACATCAAAGGAATCGTTTGGCGGGTTACAAGCGGATTAACGTCGTATACATAATTGCGATTTCGTTCATCGTGGCCTCCGCATTGTGTACAAGCAGCCAAACAGCTTCGACAGCCGATGCAATTATCCATTTCAATATATAGATGTTGTTTCATCGGATGTTCATCCTCTCAGGTTGCTTTGCGATCTGTGCTGCGCAAGTCTTAAACTCCGGCATTTTGGACATGGGGTCCAGCGCCGCTATCGTAAGCAGATTAATCGACTGCTCGTGGCCGAAATGATAAGGAACGAAGACGGTATCTTTACGAATCGCTTCTATGATTTTCACTTTATAGAAGGCTTCTCCACGACGTGTATACAACCTGATGACTTCTTCATGTGTGATGTTATATCGCTCCGCTGTTTCCGGATGTACTTCGACGTAAGGCTCCGGACACATGTCACGCAGGAAAGGAATTCTTCTTGTTTGATTTCCGGATAAGTAATGATAGACAACCCGGCCTGTCGTAAGACGAAGCGGATATTGCTCGCAAGGCTCCTCGGCAGACGGTCTGTAAGGGAGCGCGCATAGCTTCGCTCTGCCGTCCGCATGGTAGAACTTGTGATCAAGGAACATATGCGGCGTACCCGGATCTGCTTCATCGCGGCAAGGCCAGAATACACCGTCCTGTTTGTCGATCTTCTCCCAAGTGGCTCCGTAATAGTCGGCATATCCGCCTTTGGAGGCAAGACGGAATTCGTCCGCTACATCCCTGGCTGTCTTTAGATGGCCGAAATACTGCCCTCTGCCTAGTCGCTCCGCGATCTCCACTTGAATCAGCCAGTCAGGTTTCGATTCGCCAACGGGCTCTTGCGCTTTATTAATCTTGATAATCCGTCCTTCCAGATTCGTCACTGTACCTTCATCTTCTGACCAGGTTACGGATGGCAGTACAACATCGGCAAACTCGGCCGATTCGGATAAGTACATATCTGAGCAGACCATGAAGTCCAGATTTTTTAAAGCAGCGCGGACGAAGTTTAGATTTGGCGCAGAAACAGCTGGATTTGAACAAAGCAGGTACAAGCCGCGAATTGTCTTATCTTGCATAAGCTCAAACATTTCATAAGCCGATACGCCGGGCTGTGGCATTTCTTCAGGTTTAATTCCCCACACGCTGCACACTTCTTCTACATGCTTCGGATTCGTTATTTTGCGGTACCCTGGAAGGGCATCGGCTTTTTGTCCGTGCTCTCTTCCGCCTTGACCATTTCCTTGCCCGGTAAAGGTGGCTACACCTGACTTTGGACGGCCGATCTTCCCAGTCACCAAGCACATATTCGTGTAGGCGGATACGTTATCAGATCCTTTAATTTGTTGTTCAATGCCGCGAGCGAACATAACGATGGCGTTAGGAGCTTTACCATAAATCTCAGCGGCCCGAATCAATTTCTCAGGAGAAACTCCCGTGATTCCGCTCGTATATTCAGGTGTGAATTCCTTCACAACCTCTTTCATTTCATCAAAGCCGTTGGTGTGATTGGCTACAAATTCAGCATCTACGTGCCCATTTTGAATCAGTAAATTGATCATGCAATTGGCAAGCGCCAAGTCCGTACCTGGACGTAAATCGAGATGAACATCCGCCCGCCTGGCGATAGGCGTTTCCCGGGGATCTGCTACAATCAAATAACCACCGCGGTTCTGCACTTCCCATATGCGGAACATCGAAGTAGGGTGACATTCGGCTGTATTGCTGCCGGCGATGAACAAGCAATCCGTCTCATGCAAATCGGTCCACGGTAATGTGGATCCTCTGTCAACGCCAAAGCTGCGAAGGAAACCTGCCGCTGCGCTTGACATACAGAATCGGCCATTGTAATCAATGTAACGAGTCTGCAGCGCGACTCGGGCGAACTTCCCTGTCAGATAACATTTCTCATTCGTCATCGATACACCGCTGAATACAGAAAGCGAGTCCTTGCCGTACTTACCTTGCATCTCTTGAAATCTTTGAACGATCAACGCGTAGGCCTCTTCCCAGCTGGCTTCGCGGAAGCCTTCCTTCGTCCCTTTGAGCGATGCATCGTCGCGGATTAACGGACGCAGCAGGCGATCATCGTGATTCGTTTGCTGATAGGCCGTCACACCTTTGGGACACATCTTGCCTAACGTTACCGGCCAATCATAGCGCGGCTCGACGCCGATAATTTTATTGGAAGAAGTATCCACCCGCAAATTCATCCCGCACTGCATGCCGCAGTAAGAGCAATGGGTTTTAACCAAATTTTCGTTCGGGTGGGTTTTATTCGCGATTGTCTTAAAGAATTTATCCTTTTGCATGTTGGTTGCTCTCCTTTACGCGAATCTGATGGGTCGGTATTCCTGTAAATCGAGACATTCTGTATTTCCGGCGGCATGGCAGGCAAAGTTCTGCCAAGTGGAAGCCTTCCTCTGTTTTGAATTCAATCTCATTCACTTTAAGCACAGCGATGACATCATTGGATTGCTCGACAGATACAAAGCCAGTTCCACAAACCTTACAGCTTTTCATCTCTTTCTCTGCGTAATGTTCTCTGTAATTTCGGGCAAAAACGCTCATTGGACGGAATGGGATGTGAGCCAATTTACCGAAAGGGATATAAATCAGTGTCACGATTACAGACCATTGATGGACTAATGTAACGATCGGATGACCGTATCCGTGAAGGACTATATTGCAGAAAGTGAGCAGCAGTCCTGTTAAGCTTACGAATAAAAGCATATATAGGGGAAGAAAGTCATAGATAAGTGTTTGTTCCGCGCGAGCTTGCATGGACTTGATTCTGCGATACAGGGCCATGCACACACCTCCGATAACCATGAAGGCCGTAATATTCAACGCATTGTAAAACAGGAATCCGAGAATACCATCTGCTTTAATCTTCATGAGATCGATCCCGAAGCCAACAACCGTGTAGTACCCGTTCTCTGCCATCGTGAAGTACATCCAACCGAACACGAGAGGAAACGTAACAAAAGCAGACAAGATACATCCCCAACCAAGGAGAACATGCTGTGTCCAGCGGTACCAACCGCGGTTCCAGATAAAACGGTGCGTAATCAAATGTTCAGTTGCTGTCTGTGGCGTGCTTTTTCTCAATAACAGCTTGATGCCTTTTTTCAAAATAATTTTGGTAGGCGGGCGTTCCCCCCAAGCAATAAAGCGATAAAAGAATCCGCAAATGAAAACCACCGTACCCACCATATATCCATATAAAGCTAAATCAATATGAGTAAAAAACCTCGAACCGACTCCCATAAGAATGAATAACCCACTAACAACTAAGAAGACACATTTGGCGAATTTTGACGCGAACGCTCGATCCATAATTATCATTGCCCCTTCACTTGTGAATCTTATATTTATATCTAATCATGAATCGGTCCTTCTGCACTGTGAGAAAAATCACTGTGAGCCCACTTGATCTCAAACACTTCTTTCGGATGTCACGAGTTGGACAAAAAAACGACCTTCCTTCAGATCTACTTAGATCTAAGGGAATGCCGCATCTTACGCTAGGCGCGATTAAACAAAATGTTGTTCTCCAAATGGATGTGTTGAAACATATCCGCTTCCAATTCCTCCAGCTTCAAGTAGGTGAGCTGAAACGTTGTGCAGGCATCCTCTGGCAGTTCGTAGTCTTTGGTGATTTCCCTGATTTGCTTAAGAAGATCACCCGAGCTCTCATGCTCATGTTCGAGTGTATCCAGAATTCTGAGCAGCCGCTCTCTTTTCAGTTCTGTAGGATCTTGCTCGAATGCAATGACAGCTGGGAATGCTTCTCTTTCTTCTTTCTCCATATGAAGTTCCATATCACTTTTCAATGCTTCAAACCATCGGTCGACTTGAAGGAGTTCAGGATGGTGAGGTCCATGGACGCGTGCCACTTTCTTTACATATTCACTTAAGTGCGGTAGTGCTGATTTCAAATAGCCATGGTGGACGCGAACAATATAATCGATTAATTCGCTTGAGCTTAATTCACTCCAATTCAAGCTGTCGGATTTAGTGGGTACTGCCGCTTCAACAAGGCTTTTAAATAAAACCTCTTCCTCGATCTCTTGGTCTCGAATCACTTGAAGAAGTGATTTATTGCCTCCGCAGCAGAAATCAATACGGTATTCCTTAAACACCTCTGCCGTCTTGGGATAACTCCTCACAATATCTCCTACACGATCGGTTAATTGAATGTTCATTCCCATATTAAATCCTCCTGTTCAATCTTAAGCTTTTGCATGAATGTTTTTAAGCATTTGGTTCGCAACCGGGAAAAACATCTCTTCCTCGGACAACAGATGCTCCGATAAGACAGAACAGGCCACACTAAGCAGCGAGATCGCCTTTTTCAGCTTTATGCTGTCGGCGCCTTTGCATTGCTCCGCATATGCAAGAAATGAGCGGACAAATCGTTCCGCTTGTTTATGATCCTCTTCCAGAACCCAGGTTGAGGTCAAAAAAGTAGGCTCCATCCCCTGATTCGCATACCCGGCAAGGAGGGGTAAAACTTCATCTTCCTCCCAGTGTTCGTGTGCCTCCAACTGCTGCATGAAGGTTTCCATTTGTTTACGAATCTCTTGAAGTAAACGCCTTGACTCTTCCGAGCCAAGCATGCCGACCATATGACTTGTCATTTCCTGGACATGGTCAAGCTCTTTTTTTAACGCGCCATGTTCGTTCTTTAATCGCTCCAGAATCTGTTGAAGACTAGAAGTCAGAGCGTCATCTAACGGCATCCCAAGATCAATAACCATACATGATTCCTCCTTTTATTGCTGTAATCATATTGTATACCTTTATTTCAGCTTTCTCTGTGAGGAGAATCACAACGCATGTTTCTATTTTGTGACTTTAATCACTGCGGCAAATTGAAGCTAGGTTTACATTTGAGGAAAAGAAATAGATTCCGTAATGGAGGTAATCGTCGTGGATAGAGAAGACAATGCGACTTCAAATACATTTATGTTAAACGCTAAGTTTCTGCTCATTTTGTTTGTGGTCATCGCCAATTGTATAGAGCCGCTGATTCAACAAAGTGCAGCTTTCCATTCCCTATATCTGGGTATCTACACCTTTCATATTCCCATGTTTGTCATGGTGACCGGATATTTCTCTAAAAATTTCCGTTTGGATGTCCCAGGAATCAAAAGTCTGCAGATGATTTTTTATCATTATCTGATCTTCCAAAGCCTCTACTCTCTGCTTGATTCGCTGGCCTTCCATGCGCCGGGTGTCCGTTATTCTTTTTTCATTCCGTATTCGTTATTATGGTTTTTATTCAGCCACTTTTGTTGGCGATTGCTCCTTCTGCTCTTTACAAAAATGCAGCATCCCCTTGTGGTCTCTGTCATTCTAGGAGTACTCGTCGGATACGCGCCTTTCACTGGAACGCTGCTCAGCTTTTCCAGGACGCTCGTCTTCTTTCCTTTCTTCTTGGCCGGATATTATTTCCACCTCGATATGATTCCTAAACAGTTCGTTCGCATGAACAAGTGGTTAAGCGTAATTGGTCTTCTGGGTGTCCTGTTTTTTCTCAACTCAACCCCACTTGATCCAAAATGGTTATATAGCAGTTTTACTTATAAGGAGCTAGGGGCCTTTCATTGGTATACGGGAGCATATCGTTTAGGCGTGTATGCGTTGGAAATTATCGCTTCCTTTTACTTCTTAAGCTTCGTTCCTCGCAAACAGTCTATCCTTACAGAATGGGGCAAATATACGGTATACGTGTTCTTACTGCATGCGTTTATTACGAAAACCGCGATTTCGATGGGACTATTCTCGTATATACACACTTTTACACAATTGACTCTCGTCCTACTGTTTGCGGTGGCAATTACCTGGCTGCTGTTACAAGATTGGGTACGCCGGTTCAGTCGGCCTCTTATCGAACCGGATCTATCTTTTTGGGAGCGATGGATATCCCGAAAACACAGCATCTAGGTCCTTTAAGCACACAACGAGACTACTAAGGATAGCGGTTTATCCAAGCTATTCAGACAAATAAGCAACCTCAGCTGCCTTACCAGCCAAATGAAATGCGTAAACGGCTCTTTCAAAATGCTTATAAGCAAACAAAAAAGAGGCATGGTCGAATAACCCATACCTTCTTCTGTCATGCAGTTGTAATAAGACCAATCGTGCCATCGTTTCGGCGATAAACAAGCTCAGTTTTATTCGAGTCTCTGTTAAATAACAAGTGGAAGTTATCTAATTTATCGGCGACAACATCGATTGATGCGTATTCATTTTGCTCATCTCCTATGAGAAAAAGGATTCCAAATCTGTCAGCACTTTCTCAGTTAAAGGAAAAATAAGTTGTTCTTCCATGGTAAAGTGGTCGTTTAATATTAAACATGCCTGCACGAGATTAGATGCCGCCTCCGTTAACCGCTTCTTCACGACGAGGGGTGTAACCTCAATAATAGCTTCTTGAAAGGATTGGATAAATGACATACCAAGTTGGTGATCTTTTTCCAATACCCAAAAAGAAGGCATGATAGAGGGCGTCGATTGACGATGAAAATAAGTTAACAGGAACGGAAACAATTCCTGCTCCTCCCATTCAGAATGTCGTTCCAGCTCCTCCACAAATTGATCGGTCTGGATTCTGAGATCTTGGACAAGCTCCATTCCCTTCACTGAATCATCCAATAGAATGACTTCCTTGGCACTCGTTTCAATCGTCCTGAGTTTTTCTCTCAATTCTTCATGCTCTACCTTTAATCGATCGGTAGCAAAAGCAAGCTCATCCGGGTTTGAAGAAGCAATCCCAGAATTATAGCTTGTGGAATGAATACCCATACAGAGTCCCTCCCAAGGTAATCTTTTCGTTCGCTATCTATCTTTAGTATAGCTGCACAAGCAGATTCTTGCTGTGCGATACATCACACTAACCGCCAATATGAGACATTTCAACCTTATGTGCGGGAGTCGTCTGTGCTAGTCTCGTTTCGGAATACCGATCCTGACGCTTTCCCCATACTTGAACAATCAATGATCTTAGATCTTCATCGCTCGCGCCGCCCCTGATCACACTTAGCAGGTCCGTCTTGTCTGAAGCAAACAAACACGTATACAAATGTCCTTCCGCAGACAGCCGGGCTCTTGTACAAGTACTGCAGAACGCTTGAGTCACAGATGAGATCAAACCGATCTCTTGCTGAGAACCCTGATAACGATAACGCGTTGCAACCTCGCCTGTATAATTCGATTCCACCCGTGCCAGCGGCATCTCTCTATGAATGATTTCGATAATCTCTTTGCTGGGAACGACATGTTTCAAATTCCATCCATTACTATTCCCAACGTCCATAAATTCAACAAATCTCAAAATGTGTCCGCGCTCCCGGAAGTATTTGGCCATTGGAACAATATCTTGGTCATTAACCCCCTTCTGCACAACCATATTCACCTTCACGGATAATCCTGCCGAAGCCGCGGCATCGATGCCTTCCAGCACGCCTTTTGCCGAAAATCCTCTCCCGTTCATGGCACCGAATCGCTCATCATCCAAACTATCCAGGCTCACGGTGATTCGCTCTAATCCAGAGTCTCTTAACTCCTTTGCCTTGTGTTTCAATAGTGAGCCATTGGTTGTAACAGCAATATCTTTGACGCCCGCTATTTGGCGAACCAGGGAAATGATTTTGCCAATATCTTTGTTTAAAAGAGGCTCTCCGCCTGTAATCCGTACTTTCTCTACGCCAAGAGATATAAATATCCGCGTTAACCTTTCTAATTCTTGAAGGCTAAGCAGCTTTTCTTGAGGAAGAAACTGATAATTGGGACCAAACACCTCTTCGGGCATACAATATCGGCAGCGGAAATTACAGCGATCCGTTACCGATATCCGTAAATCGCGAAGCGGTCTTTGAAGCGCATCTATTATTGGTGGAACTATCTTATTGAGGTTTTCCATATTTCTCCTCTCTCAGTACATAGTAAATTCGTAGGGAAGAGGGATAACCTCTACCTGCTGGCCGGCAGCAATTCCTTTAGAACCCGATGGTATCCTGATGATGCAATTAGCATCTTGTATGGATATAAGCATACTCGAGTTATTTTTTTCTAAAACACCTACCTTTACTTGTTCATCTGAATACATCATGCGTCCTCTTATATATCGATCGTGCGGACACCCTTTATCATAATCCTTCGTTATAATCGCTTGAATGGGATGCTTACATGGGCTTTCTATTCCTTGCATGGCAAGCAGCACAGGCCGTACAAGCAGTTCAAAACTCACGAAGCAGGCGCCGGGATTGCCAGAAAGACCGAATACGAGCTTATTATTGATGACGGCTGCTGAAGTAGGACTCCCAGGTCTCATTGCGATTTTATTGAAGAGCAGTGTCGTATCGTTCTCGCTCGTTGTAGTAAAGAAATCCGCCATTACGTCATAATCTCCAACTGAGACTCCTCCGCTAACAATAAGCATATCACATTTTTCCAAGGCATGATTAATCGTTCGGTTGACTTCATCTATATCATCGGGGGCAGTTCCAACCTTGACAGCCAACCCGCCGTATTGTTCAATTTGTGCCGCAATCATGTAGGCATTACTATTACGAATTCTCCCTGGCTGAAGCGGCTCCCCCACAGAGATCAATTCACTTCCAGTCGTTAATACGCCGACGACGGGTCGACGGAAAACAGGAACTTCTTCATACCCCATGGAGGCGAGCAGTGCAATTTGACCTGGACCTATTCGGGTACCTGCGCCCATTAACAGCTGACCTGTCGTTATTTCATCCCCGACCTTGGCAATGTTTTGTCCATGGGCGACCTTATGCTTAATACGGATAGAAACTTGTCCTTCCTCCTGATATTCCTCTGTCTGCTCGAACATGATGACAGCATCCGCACCGTCCGGAACAGCCGAGCCCGTCATGATACGAATCGCTGTACCAGGAACCACATGTTTATTCGAAATGTATCCGGCAGGCACTTCATCAATCACTCTTAGACATGCAGGATGCTGTGGAGTAGCGAATAAGGCTTCTTCACTCCTAACCGCATACCCGTCTAACCCGGAGCGACGAAAATGAGGCATACATTCCTTCGAGAACAGAGGTTCCGAAATTCTTCTATGTAAACAAGAATCAATCGACGTATATTCGTTCTCCAGCTGCTGGACATGCTGCATAATCATGTTCTGGGCTTGCTCAACTTTGACGGCCTTGCGAGCAAACCTCTTGCTCCGGTTTATCATCATCTCAATAGTCTCCTTTCCTGCAACGCTTATTAGTTGAATCATAATTCTTTATGGTAAATGTAGAAGTGATATTAATCACACAAGCATATATGTAAAAAGGGAGATAACATGGAATTAGACCAGAGTTACGCAAATTGGATGGGCGATTTCAGTGCCATTGAGTTGTTTTGGAAGGGTTACAGTGTAGAGGTTTACAATGTTGTAATTTCTGCAACAATTTGCCCGTCTAAAGGCTATATTCCAATTTGGAGTTGACTTTCGTACAACAATTCGAGCTCATTTGTTGCAAAATCGCCTGTATCGGGCAGAATTGTTGTACATAATACAACAAAGAAGGGTGAGAGGCGGGTTCTAGGCAACAATTGTTGCACTTTTTACAACAACATGTATCAAAGAATTTGGATCCAATCATCCAGGAGTTGTTTAGCGAACATATGTGCTGATTGATTCCGATTTTAGACATTGCCAAGATGAACTTGAATGAATGAATGAATGAATGAATGAATGAATCGACAGTCTCCAAACTGCAACTTCAAGTTGTAAAATAGCCTTTGGGCGCGTGAATTCTATAAAATCAAATTTTGGAGTCAGGTCTACCAGTGGTGCGGAGGCATGATGAATGAATCCGATGTACAAACAACTTGATTATCTAATCCCTCATTTCTCCTAACAATTAGAAAACAACACAGGTATCTACGTTCAGAACTATGCGAATGTATGTGAAATATATCACATACATTCGCATAAGCATGATATATAATGAAATCATAAAACAGAGAAGGAGTGGTTACTATGACAACCCTGCATATTGAGAATTTAGAAGCATTACGTGATGATTTCTGCTGTGAGTATGGACAGTTATTTGCTGAAAGAGTTGGTGGGTTACGAGAGCAGGATGCACAAATCACACAAAAGCAATTCGAACCGCCCACTGAAGAAATGAATGCGATGAAGTATCTGCAACAAGCCGGCCTTCAGGAGGAGTACCTGTTATGACTTTCTCTGCAAAAGAATATAACCAGTAGTGCTGGATTCCCATCTGGCGCTACTGGTTTTTATTTTTCTCATAAACAGAAACAAAACCACCCAAGCAAGTTAATGCTAAAGTGGATTTGTTTGCCGTTCGATTTTCCCCATCTCAATGAGATTCCTCGCTCTAGCAACTTCCTGATCTGTTGGTGTAGGACATTGTTCGAGCGGGTACTCCTTCCCCATTTGCTGCCACTTATAGACGCCCATTCTGTGATAGGGCAGCAGCTCCAATTTACTAACATTGGGCAATGAACCGATGAACTTGCCGAGTTCGAGTAAATCCTTATAGTCATCCGTCCATCCAGGTACAAGCACATGACGAATCCAGACAGGTTTATCAATCTCTTTCAGATGTTCGGCAAAGCGAAGGATACGATCATTCGGCTGTGCCGTAAGCGCGATGTGCTTATCCGGATTGATCTGCTTCAAATCGAGCAGTACTAAATCCGTCACATCCAAAAGCTCCTGCGCATGACTCGGCTCACAAAATCCGTTTGTATCTAGCACAGTATGCAGGCCCCAGCGCCTTTTGCATTCGGCAAACAAACGAGCTAGGAAGGGAGCCTGCAAAGTTGGCTCCCCGCCCGTTACAGTAACTCCCCCGCCTGAACGACGATAGTATTCGAGGTAAGGTTCAATCTCATTAAGAATCTCCTCTACATCCATCTGTTTGCCCGTATTCATTTCCCATGAATCCGGATTATGGCAGTACTTACATTGCAGAGCACAGCCCTGCATGAAAAGAACAAAGCGGATACCCGGACCGTCAACGGTGCCAAAGGAGTCGAAGGAATGTATGCGTCCTTTCATCGGTCTGCTCCCCTCTCTATATTACATCGTACCGTGAAAAGTACGATGTATCACATCAAGCTGCTGTTCCTTGGTCAGCTTGATGAAGTTCACTGCATAGCCGGAAACACGAATCGTCAATTGTGGATATTGCTCCGGATGCTCCATGGCATCCAACAGCTTTGCACGGTCAAAAACATTAATATTCAGATGATGACCGTAATTGGCCATATAGCCATCGAGCATGGAAACAAGATTCGAGATGCGTGACTCCTCTTCTCTGCCAAGTGCCTTCGGTACAATCGAGAACGTGTTGGATATGCCGTCGAGGCAATGCTCATAGGGAAGCTTTGCAACAGATGCCAATGAGGCCAATGCACCTTTACGATCACGTCCATGCATGGGATTGGCGCCTGGCGCGAAGGGTTCTCCAGCTTTACGGCCATCTGGGGTACTTCCTGTCTTTTTCCCATACACGACATTTGATGTAATCGTCAGAACGGACATCGTTGGCACTGCGCCACGATACGTCTTATGCTTCCTAATTTTATTCATGAACGTTTCCGTCAATTGAATGGCAATGGCATCGACACGCTCATCATTATTGCCATACTTCGGATACTCGCCTTCAATTTCAAAATCGACCGCAATCCCGCTTTCATTGCGGATCGGGCGGACCTTCGCATACTTAATCGCGCTAAGTGAGTCAGCCACTACGGATAATCCCGCGATACCCGTTGCCATGGTGCGTACAATTTCACGGTCGTGAAGAGCCATTTCTATCCGCTCATAGCAGTATTTGTCGTGCATATAATGAATTACGTTAAGTGTGTTCACATACAGCTTCGCGAGCCACTCCATGATGGTATCGAATTTCTCCACGACTTCTTCATAGTTCAAAATATCAGAAGTCAAAGGAGCTAACCGGGGTCCTACTTGTATCCCAAGCTTCTCATCCACACCACCGTTAATTGCATAGAGCAGAGCTTTGGCCAGATTGGCGCGTGCGCCGAAGAATTGCATCTGCTTGCCGATACGCATTGCGGAAACACAGCAAGCAATACCGTAATCATCCCCATAATAAGGCCGCATCAGGTCATCATTCTCATATTGAATCGAACTGGTCTCGACCGATACTTTGGCACAGTAAGCTTTGAAGCCATCCGGCAGCCTGGTCGACCATAGCACGGTCAGGTTTGGTTCTGGTGCAGGCCCTAGATTGTATAAGGTATGCAGAAAGCGGAAGGAATTTTTCGTCACTCGCGCTCTGCCGTCCAATCCCATGCCGCCAATTGATTCTGTTACCCAAGTAGGGTCTCCACTGAAAAGCTCATTGTAGTCGGGGGTACGTAAAAATTTGACGATGCGAAGCTTCATAACAAAATGGTCAACAAGCTCCTGCGCTTCTACTTCCGTCAATGTTTCATTAGATAGATCTCTTTCGAAATAGATATCTAGAAAGCTCGATACGCGCCCAAGGCTCATCGCCGCTCCGTTCTGCTCTTTGATGGCTGCCAAATAAGCGAAGTATAACCATTGAACCGCTTCAATAGCATTCACTGCCGGCTTCGCAATATCGTAACCGTAATTTTTGGCCATCTGTTTTAATTCACCCAAACTGCGAATTTGCTCGGAGAGTTCTTCGCGCAGCCGGATGACATCCTCTGTGATGGCGTCTACTTCCATTTGCAGAAGATCTTTCTTCTTTTCTTCGATCAACCGGTCCACGCCATACAGAGAGACACGTCTGTAATCACCAATAATGCGACCACGGCCGTAAGCATCAGGAAGCCCCGTAATGATTGCAGCCTTACGAGCTGTTTTCATCTCCGAGGTGTACGCATCGAACACACCTTGGTTATGCGTTTTGCGAATATCTGTAAACACTTGTATAATTTCTTCCGGCAGCTTAAAGCCATAGGCCTCGCAGGCATCGATGACCATGCGAATGCCACCGAAAGGCTGTACAGAACGCTTAAGTGGAGCATCGGTTTGCAAACCGACAATTTTCTCTTTGCTCTGTTCGATATAACCTGGCGCATGAGATGTAATTGTGGACACCGTCTGGACATCGATATCCAATACACCACCATTTTCTCTCTCCTTGCGCGTAAGCATACTGATAAGAAACCACAGATCATCTGTTGCTTCTGTAGGACCTGCCAAGAAGGAATGATCTCCTTCGTAAACCGTCATATTTTTATCGATAAAATCTTTCACATCAATGGCTGTTTCCCATTTGCCTTTCACAAACCCATCCCAACAACGACCTGTTTTTAATTCATCTTCACGTATTGCCATGATGGTGCCTCCTTAAATTACCCGATTAAAACTTTCCGTAAAAAGCATTGCGATAAACGTCAGCGAGCTCTGTCACAAGCGGCATCCGAGGATTCGCCGTTGTACATTGATCTTCAAACGCTCGATCCGCCAAGTAATCTACACGCGTCTCGAATTGTTCCGCATTGAATCCCAAATCCTGAAATTTCTCAGGAATACCCAGGATTTTATTCAGCTTACGGATAGCCTCGATAAGACTGTTTACTCCCTCTTCCGTTGTCTTTGCAGGAAGCCCCAGCATACGTGCGATTTCTGCATAGCGT
This sequence comes from Paenibacillus germinis, assembly GCF_013141785.1. Lineage (NCBI taxonomy): Bacteria > Bacillati > Bacillota > Bacilli > Caryophanales > Paenibacillaceae > Paenibacillus > Paenibacillus germinis. The sequence goes on along the minus strand of NZ_WHOC01000143.1, from coordinate 61,270 downwards.
TGATCGGCTATGAAGTGATCGTATTTCGGGAACGAAGTGAATTTCGTCGGTTTTTGGGCATTATAGCGAATCACATGCGGCATCAAAATCGCGTTGGTGCGTCCATGTGCTGTGTGGTATTCTCCGCCCCATTTATGCGCCAAGCTGTGATTAATGCCAAGGAAGGCATTTGCAAAGGCCATACCTGCGATCGTTGAAGCATTATGCATTTTCTCACGTGCAATAGGATCTGCTGTGGCAAACGATTTCTCTAGATTTTGGAATACCAATTGGATGGCTTTCATCGCTAAACCATCGGAATAATCATTCGCCATAACGGACACATACGCTTCAATGGCATGGGTTAGGACATCCATTCCCGTATCGGCTACCGCAGTCTTCGGCAAGCTGTACACATAATCAGGATCAATGATGGCAACGTCCGGTGTAAGCTCATAATCAGCCAGTGGATACTTGGTATTGCCCTTCTCTTTATCTGTAATCACGGCGAAAGACGTCACTTCCGAGCCAGTCCCAGAAGTCGTAGGAATCGCTACGAATTTCGCTTTGCGCCCTAGACGCGGATATTTGTAAACCCGTTTGCGAATATCCATGAATTTTTGCTTTAAGGCATCAAAGCTCGTATCCGGGTATTCATAGAACAACCACATGGCTTTAGCCGCATCCATTGGCGACCCGCCGCCCAAAGCAATAATGCAATCCGGCTGGAAGCTTGCCATCTGTGCCCGGCCGCGTTCCACCGTTTCAACAGATGGATCAGGCTCCACATCCGAGAACACTTCGATATAGACAGGCAGCTGTCGTTTACGGAGATAATATTCCACACGTTCTACGTAACCAAGCTTTACCATCATCGGATCCGTGACAATCATTACTCGTGTAATGTCAGGCATTTTTTCTAAATATTGTGTAGCGCCTTTCTCAAAATAAATCTTTGGCGGAATTTTAAACCACTGCATATTGACGGTGCGGTAAGCAACACGCTTCACATTAATGAGATTCACTGCGCTTACGTTAGAGGTTGTGGAGTTATGTCCGTATGAACCACAGCCAAGTGTCAAGGATGGCAAGTTTGTATTATAAATGTCGCCAATAGCGCCGTGAGTGGAAGGTGAATTGACAATAATACGTCCTGTTTGAAGTTTACCTGCGAACGCCTGGATGACCTCCGCATTCTGAGAATGAATGACGGAGGAATGTCCCATACCGCCAAATTTGACAACTTCCACAGCCCGATCAATGCCTTGCTCAGCATTCTTCACTTTATAACAAGCGAGCACAGGGCTAAGTTTTTCAGCCGATAATGGAAATGCCTCACCAACGCCGGCTAATTCCGCGACTAGTATTTTCGTAGTCCCAGGTACCTTAATACCAGCCATCTCAGCGATTCTCGCAGCAGGTTGACCTACAATTACCGCGTTAACCGCACACTTCTCAGCGTTAATCACCAATTTAGAAACGGCTTCCGTTTCCTCTTTATTTAAGAAGTAACAACCCTGTTCAGTCATCAACTTTCTTGTTTCCGCGTATACCGAATCTTCAATAATAACCGCTTGTTCAGAGGCGCAAATCATCCCATTATCAAACGTCTTCGATAAGATCAAGTCATTTACAGCTTGCTGCAAATTCGCTGTTTTCTCAATGAAACAAGGCACATTGCCGGGTCCAACGCCCAAAGCTGGCTTTCCGGTACTGTAAGCTGCCTTTACCATGGAAGATCCTCCCGTTGCCAGAACAAGCGCTACGTCTGGATGATTCATCAGCAGTTGGGTAGCTTCCACAGATGGATGTTTTACCCATTGAATGCAATGCTCTGGTGCGCCTGCTTTAACTGCTGCCTCCAGTAATGTCGCCGCAGCCGCACTGCTGGATTGTTGTGCAGATGGATGGAAGGCGAATATGATGGGGTTGCGGGTTTTTGCCGCGATTAATGATTTGAACATCGTCGTCGAAGTCGGATTGGTGACTGGCGTCACTCCAGCGATAATGCCCACTGGCTCGGCCACCATTCGGTAGTTCTCATACGAGTTTTCCTCAATCACTCCAACTGTCTTGTTATTTTTAATGCTGTGGTAGATATATTCAGTAGCAAATAAATTTTTGGTGATTTTATCTTCATACACACCCCGACCGGTTTCTTCCACAGCAAGCTTGGCGAGAACCATGTGCCTATCGATGCCGGCTAATGCCATTTGCTGAATAATTTGGTCAACCTGCACTTGATCTAGCTTCAGAAATTGCTGCTGAGCTGCCTTCGCTCTGGCTACCAGCTGGCCCACTTCGTCTTGAGCAGAAATCTGTTCAATCATCTTCGCTTCTTTTGTTGTCATGGTTCATTCACTCCTTTATTTTCTATCCATGTGAAGCCTTTATCTTGTTGTTCTACCTTTAGAGTAAACTTATTCAAGAGCCCCAACTATGACAAAAATCACAAGATGAAGGTTTAGAATGATTAATTCCTTGAACAATTTGTGAATATTTTCACATTATAATTTACAAGTAAGGCGGCAGTTCTATTTCCATAAAACTTGCCGCCTTGCTGCTCTGCCGACCCAAACGCACATAGCCGACAATGCTTAACGTTTTTCCCGCATTTTATTTAGTGTGAGCCAAGAACTTTCTGTTTTCTACGGATCCATATCACAAATCCAAACACGATGACACACGTCATGGATACCCAAGAACTATATAAAAAAACTTGTCTCATCCCGTAAGCCGAGCTCATAATTCCACCCAAGAAGCTGCCGATGATACGGGCGGCTCCAAGGCTGAGCAAGCCGTTGAGTGTTTGACCGCTAGCCTTCCATTCTGAAGGCACTTCACGGTTAATAAACGTGGCAAGCGTAACAGAAAGCACGATGAAAATAAGTCCGTGCAGCAGCTGCACCGGTAATATCCAATATGGATTCCCTATTAAGGTAAACAAGAACCACCGGATTGAGGATGCAAGCGCGGCCACAATCAGGATTGCTGATATTGGGACGCGTTTGAAAATCCAGCCGGAAAACAGAAGAAACGGCAGCTCACTAAGTGAAGAAATCACCATCGACCAGCCTAGCAGCAAACTATCTCCTCCCATCTCCTTGAAGTAGAGGGGGAAGAATGCGTAATAGTAACCCAAGGTGATTTGAACAACAAAGTTGATACCCAAATAAAACATCAGCTTACCGTTACGGAATAGCTCACGGAAACGTTTGCCAGTGACGTTAGTCTGACGTCCGGCAGCTGGCGGAAATCGCCAGAGTAACAACAACGCGGCAGCCATGGTTCCCGCGTAGACCGGGAACATCGAGCCAATGTGCGACTTGGCTGCGATGCCGAAAGCAAGAGACATAACAGCGAAGCCCACTGTACCTCCCAGGCGAATCAAACCAAAACTCCAAGTGGGACGCCGGTCCAACTCTTCCAACGTAATCGCATCGCTGATTGCAAATATAGACGTCTGAAAAAACGTAAACACACAAATTAGCACAAGCAGGTAAATGAAATGATGTGAGAGCGGGAAGAACAAAATGGAAACACCGCTACCAATCAATAAGAAGCGAAGCACGCTATTCTTCGTCTTGGCTCGGTCACCCATTGCCCCCCAAACCGGTTGGCCAAACATCGCAACCAAGGGCCCTAGGCTAAGAAGCATCCCGATTTGCTCTTGAGAAAATTTAGCGCTATGCAGGTAAACCGGCATAAATGTGCCATAAACAGCATTTCCCATGTAAATGACTACGTAAAACAACAAAAAAGCGTTCATCTTCGTTGTCAGCCCCTTCTTTCCTTTTAGAATAATACGACATTTAAGAAGCAATCTCTTCCATTTCACGAACGAGAAGTCGGCAGTACTAACTGTACGACAGTGTAGTATGCGGTTCAAGAACTTTTTTTGTAATTCTGGCGCCGCTAGCATGGCCATAGTCTTACTCCCATCGAGGCTTCCCGCGTCGTTCGATATAGCGTCTCAGAGGAAGGAGTCTATCATTTTTTTGTCGAATTTTATAGGTACTATTAACTACTTCAGGAGAACATATGAAAAAGCAATTGAATAGCCCTAATATAGATCATAAGCCAAGAAATACCACTGAAGCTTTCATTGCCTTACAAAATGAAAATGATTACCTCAAAAAAACCATTCTCGATATCGCGCAAGGTATTGAAAGTGAAGTCGCAGAAAGTTTTTTTATTCACTTGGTACAATATCTAGCTCGCGCTTTAAAATGCTCCTATGCTTTCATTGCTGAAGTTGATCATCATTGTGTAAAAACAATCGCCATGTATAAGCAAGGAGAAATGATAGAGCAATTTGAGTATAATTTGGAACATACACCTTGTGAAAATGTTGTAAATGAAAAGCGTCTGTGTTGTTATCAAGAGTTTGTGCAGAATTTATTTCCTTTGGACTCGGATTTAACCAGATTTGATATTCAAAGCTATCTGGGTATTCCTCTTTTACATGTCGATGGTAGTGTAATTGGCATACTTGTTGTGATGAATGATCAACCGATTCATGACAGGACTCTTGCAGAAACAATACTGAAAATTTTCTCGTTTAGGGCATCTGCTGAGCTAATTCGATTGTTGGAAGAGAAAAAATTAAAAATAAGCGAGCAGAATTTACTAACTTTAATTCATACTATGCCTGACATCGTTGTTTTTAAAGATGGTAAAGGCAGATGGGTCGAAGCAAACAATACGGTTCTCCAACTTTTTGAGTTAGAACAAGATACATACAAAGGTAAAACGAACAGCGATTTCCAAAAAACCAATGAATTTCACAGAGAGATGTTCATTACATGTGAAGAAACGGATCAAGAAGCTTGGGAGGCACGTAAACCGATCATTTTCGAGGAAGAAATTAAGCGTTCAAATGGTGCAAGTTTGATGGTTGAATATACCAAAGTACCCATTTTTGATCATAAGGGAAGCCGACAATGGCTTATCGTTATTGGCCGCGACATTACGGATCGGAAATTAGTACAAGATAACTTACTAGGTCAAAATGATATTTTGGAAATGATCGCAAAAGGAAAATCCATTGGTGATATTTTGCATAGAATTATAGAATTAGTCGAACAACAAAGCGGCGCTATTTGTTCGATTCTTTTATTGGAAAACGAACAGTTGAAACATTGTGCAGCTCCAAACCTCCCTGAATCCTATGTTCGTGCGATAGATGGCGTGGAAATAGGACCAGCAGTAGGTTCTTGTGGCACAGCCGCTTTCTACAATACCAAAATCATAGTTTCAGACATCGGGAATGACCCTTTATGGAATGACTATCGCGAGCTTGCATTAGTCCACGGACTAAGAGCTTGTTGGTCCGTACCGATTACGGATAAAAATAATCAGGTACTTGGAACATTTGCCATGTACTACAAAGCTCCGCATTCTCCCCAAACCTATGAGCTTAAATTGATTGAACGAGCGGCATACCTTGTAAGTTTGGTGATTGAAAGAGATAAAGCGGAAGCAACCATTCGTCACTTGGCTTTTCATGATTCTTTAACAAAACTTCCGAATCGAAAATCGTTTCAACATATGCTTGAACAAGCCATTGTTGATGCCAAACAGAACGATCAAATCGTTTCCGTGCTTTATCTCGATTTAGACCGCTTTAAAATGATTAACGATTCCATGGGGCACTCCTTGGGAGATGTTTTACTGCAGAATGTTTCTGATCGTTTGAAAACCATAATTATGGATAGAGGCGTTGTCTCACGTCAAGGCGGAGACGAATTTACAATATTGTTACCCGACACATCCAAAGAGGAAACGGAAGTTATAGCTAAATCAATTATGGTTGCTTTAACTATACCCTTTCATATTCAAGATCAAGATTTATATATCTCAACTAGTATCGGAATCAGTATGTTTCCTTTGGATGGGAGCACTTTCGAAACATTAATCAAACATGCAGATATCGCGATGTATCAAGCGAAGAAGCAGGGGGAAAATTTACACCAGTTTTATGTAAAAGAGAATGAGTATCCCGCCTCTGAACATGTAGAACTCTACAGAAATCTAAGAAAAGCATTAGACAACAATGAATTTGTTCTTGTTTATCAACCGCAATATGATATAGAAACGAAAGAATTCATTGGTATAGAAGCATTAATTCGGTGGAATCATCCCGAGAAGGGAATCATCTCTCCATTGCAATTTATTCCATTTGCCGAAGAAGTTGGACTCATTGTCCCAATCGGGAAATGGGTCTTGCATGAGGCCTGCAAACAATGGCGTTTATGGATGGATCATAACTATCTTGGACGTACATTAAAAATGTCCGTCAATCTATCCTCGAGGCAGATGTATGAACCGGACTTAATTGAATTGATTTCCAAGATTTTGAATGAAACAGGCATGGATCCTCATTTCTTGGAAATTGAAGTTACGGAAAGCATCACGATGAATCTTGACCGTGCAACGATGCTGCTTTCCAAACTGAAAGGCATTGGAGTAAGCATTTCCATTGATGATTTTGGTACGGGGTTTAGTTCATTGGCGTATTTGAAGAACTTCCCCATCGACCGCATTAAAATAGATCGAACATTTATTAAAGACCTATCTAATGATATCAGCGATCAAAACATAGTGAAGACCATCATCGCCTTGGGTATCAATTTAAATCTAAAAGTAATCGCTGAAGGCGTCGAGTCTGAGGAGCAGCTTAATCTTTTAAGAAACTATGGTTGTCATGAAGCACAGGGATATTTTCTGGGACTTCCGATGTCTGCGGGTAACATAGCTAAGATTATTTATACGGAATAGTTTCTTTCAGTTAATTTAGAAGTGGGGCTGTCTCCAAAATGATAATACATTAGATGGGCAGCTTCTTCATGGATACATGCATCCATCTACCAATGGTAGGCTTCCACTAAAGGGAACGTAGAGACGCTATTTACATGAAATATGCTCTAATTCAAGCAAACGAGGAACGTAGAGACGCTATTCCGTTGTTTTAGCTTCAGTTTGCTCAAATTTCATCAAATAACGGCCTCTCGTCCGCTAATTCAATTTTTAGCTCATTTCATCCACTTTAGCGGCTTGTCGTTCCGCTAAGATCAACTCTGTGCCAAAAGGACCTCCCCCTATTGGCGGAAGTCCACATGGATACGTGTAACCATCTTTAAGGCAGATACCCCTCAAGTTCTATAACCCTTTTGGGACAACCACACTTCCTTTACGCTTCATTAAGAGTTCTCTATCCATTATTAAAGGCTCAAAAATGAATGCCAAATGAATATAACAAACCAAATAACAAATAGACAATCCGTCACTAAAAAAGTTGTATTAACAGAAATGCTTTTCTTATGGTTATTTCTACAACTCAAATGATCTTGCTTACATGTATCAATTGCTTCATTATCCAATAACCGTACTTTCAATTTGTTTAGATGATTGGATGCAGAAAGTAAAGCAGAGATTGAAACAACCGGCCATAAGAATAAAGCTATCAACAATACGGCTAATGCATTCATTAAGTACTCATTTGGTAAAACAATCTTCCATTTAATGATCAGCATGGCTACAAGATTAAAAGCAAGAATACCTAGGCCCAAATAACCTATTATTATTCCTTTTTTCTTATTTCTCATATCAATCTCCATATCGTTGCTTTCCCGCAATTTGGCTATCAGATTAAAGCGTGCTGCCTTAATCCTGATTTCTCAAAGCACTCTTGAACCGCCTGTCTCAAAATACCGCAGCCCTGCTCAAGCTCCTCCATTGATATAGTTAACGGGGGCATCAGCTTGATGACAGCGTCTTGACGACCCACCCTTTCCAAAATGAGTCCCAACTCATAACAGCGGCTGGCAATTTCTTTGGAAATGTTCTCATATTTGCTTGCGGACACATCAACGCCCCAGAGCAAACCCATCCCCCGGATCTGGATATCCTCGCTTAATGGAGCGATTTCCTCCTGCAAAAACCGACTGACAAAATGAGCTTTCTGGTGAATCTCAGCTTCTAAGTTATATAACTCCCTGTACTCCAGTGCTGCAGTTGCACCTACAAACGCCAGTTGGTTGCCGCGGAAGGTCCCCGTATGCTCCCCAGGGTTCCAGACATCCAATTCCGGCTTTAACAAGGTAATGGCCATCGGGAGACCATAGCCGCTGATCGATTTGGACAACACAACAAGATCTGGAACGATTCCCGCCCGTTCAAAGGAGAAAAATGGACCTGTTCGGCCGCAGCCAACCTGAATTTCATCGCAAATGAGCAAAATGTCATGACGGGTACACAGATCGCGAAGACGCTGCATCCACTCGATTGGCGCTTCATTCAGGCCTCCCTCGGCTTGCACGGTTTCAAAGATGATGGCGGCCGGCTTGTCGATACCGGAATGGTCATCCGTCAGCACCTCATCTATATATTTGATCGTGTCAAATGTACGCATGTAACCGCATGGAAAAGGCATAAAAGAAACATTGTGTAAATCCGTACCCGCCGCTAATCTGTGGTACAGGTTGCTGGTTACCGATAAGCTGCCAAGGGACATACCGTGAAAAGCCCCCATAAAGGAGAAAATTCCCGAGCGTCCTTTGACTTTGCGAGCCAGCTTTAACGCCGCTTCCACAGCATTCGTTCCGGTCGGCCCGCAAAATTGAACTTTATAATCAAGCTCTCTCGGCTTCAAAATGAGCTCTGAAAATGTATGCAGAAACGTCTCTTTCGCCGAAGTAAACATATCGAGGCCATGGGATATGCCGTCCGATTCCAAATATTCGACCAGCTTACTTTTGATGTAATCATTATTGTGACCGTAATTCAAAGCGCCCGCTCCCGCAAAAAAGTCGATAAACGTTCTACCGGACTCGGCGTACAGTGTAGAACCTTTCGCTTTCGTGAACACATCGGGAAAAGACCTGCAGTAAGAACGTACATTCGATTCCATTTTTTCAAAAATAGACATGAATTCCACTCCTCTTATCTTTCGATTGATTTCATGAAAGCAGCCTTCTCTTACGCGATGACCGGTTCCGTCTCGTGCTCTTTATGCGATTGCTGCCGGTACAGCTTTGCATATAATCCTTCTTTGGCCAAAAGCTGCTGGTGGCTTCCCTTTTCCTTTACGACACCTTGTTCCATCACATAAATGACGTCCGCCTGTTCGACAGTAGATAGCCGATGAGCGATCATCAGGGTCGTCCTGTTTTTCATCAATGTATGTAAAGCACTTTGTACCCAAAACTCGGATTCAGCATCCAGTGCTGAGGTAGCCTCATCGAGCAGGAGAATCGGGGCGTTTTTGAGCAAAGCCCGGGCAATGGCAATTCGCTGACGCTGTCCTCCGGATAACGAAGTTCCCCGCTCGCCAACCATCGTATCGTAACCGTCTGTCAGCTCCATAATAAATTCATGCGCATAAGCCGCCGTTGCCGCATCCTTCATGTCTTGATCCGTGACATCGGGTTTGCCGAATCGGATGTTATCGCCAATTGTACCGTGAAACAAATAAGGATCCTGTGGAACATAGGCAGTTAGCTCACGGATTTCGGAAAGCTTATAATGACCCAGCGGCTTTCCAAGGATGCGGATCGTCCCGCCCTTAGGCGGATAGAAGCCGAGAAACAGCTTCATGACTGTGCTTTTACCGCTGCCACTGGCGCCTACGAGGGCGGCTACCTGACCTTTCTGCACGGAAAGTGTACTCCCGGATAGAATGCCAGCAGCAGTACCGTAATCGAAGATCACGTCGCTCATTTCCAATTCTGTACTTGGAATCGCCTCCTGCTCGCTGCCCTGCGGGGATACAGACGAATACCGATCCGGTTCCGCCCTTTCATCAAGCAGCTCGAATACGCGTGCGGCCCCGGCAAACGAATGCTGTATCAGAGAAACGATGCTGCCAAGCTGCAGAAATACCATCGAAACACCCGTTTGCAGCTGAATGATTTGCCCTAGAACGCCGAGCTCGATCATACTCTGCGAATACATGATAATCCCAACAACGAGCATTCCGCCTAAGCTCATGAAGTTAATCAGGAAATTCACTGCTTCAAGCAAACCCGTTTGATTCCCTTGCTTCATCGCTGAAGCTGTGACCTCCCCATTCCTATCATGGAAACGCTTCGTAACCGTGCGATGAAGCGAGAACATTTTGATCACTTGCAGACCAGCGAGCAGGTCAGCCAAACGTTCGGTCAAACCGCCGGTTTGTGCTTGAAACCGATCGCTTATTTTTCGTAAAGGGCGTGCGAAGCGCGTATTGATCAAGATGGACAGCACACCGAGCACCAGCAATACCAAGGCAAGCCGCCAATCGAGTACAAACATAACGGTCAGGGAGCCGACCAATGTCAAGCATTCTACAATGATCGATTTCAAATGTTCAGTAAACGTTTGTTCCATCAAATGCATATCATTCGTCGTTCGCGAAACGATATCTCCTGAATGACGGGATTCATAATAGCTCTGCGGCAGCCGTCCCAGCCGTTCGAAAACGAGCAGCCGGATGTCCACCATCGTTTGTTTCACACTGCGATGATACATATAGCTAAAAAACGGCGACAGTACACTCAGCATGACGAACGTGCCGCCAACGATCCAAACCGCCTTCATAAGCACCGCCTGATCGCGATGAACGGAAAATTCAAGTAAATATTGAATAACAAAAGACATCAGGATAGCAATGCTGGCATTGCTTAAGCTATCTCCGATTAATCCGATGAAATACCTTTTACGGCGCAGCTGCATAAAAGACATCAGTCGTTTAAATTCCCTGTAGGACTGCCTCAGGAACATGACTTAAGCCCCCTCTCTGTCTGCGCTGGCGGTACCGTCTTGCAGCACAAATTGTTTGAAGTACAGCTTCTTGTAAGGACCATTGCTGCGGATTAATTGTTCGTGTGTGTTGCATTCCACAATTTTCCCATCGCTCATAAAAATCACACAATCCGCTTTATCAATCGTTGTCAGGCGATGCGAGATGACGAGAACGGCACGGTCTTTCATCACCCGTTCGATCGCTTCCTGAACGATGGCTTCGGAGTGCGTATCGAGCGCGGATGTCGGCTCATCCAGCAGCAGAATCGGCGCATCCTTTAACAGTGCGCGCGCGATCGCAATCCGCTGCTTTTGACCTCCAGACAAGGAACCCCGTTCTCCGATGACGGTTTCATACCCTTCAGGCTGCTGCATAATAAAATCGTGCGCATTCGCTTCTTTGGCCACCCGTACGATATCGTCACGGGTGGCATGAAGGTTCCCGAAACCGATGTTCTCAGCAATCGACCCCGGAAACAGGTGGGTGTCCTGAGAAACGAGTGAAATTTGGCTGCGAAGCTGCTTCAGATTCCACTCATTGAGCGGCCTGCCGAGTACCTTAATCGTACCGCCCCCTGGTGACAGTTCGTAAAAGCCGCAAAGCAGCTTGAACAACGTGCTTTTCCCGCATCCACTGGAGCCTACAAGAGCGATCGTCTGTTGATTTTGCAGCCAAAAGCTTAAACCATTCAGCACATTCGTTTGTCCGTCATAGGAGAACGTGACGTTCTCAAATTCAATCGGTGCCGCATTTAGATCCACATCTTGGAAGGAGAGGATGTCCTGCTCCACCGACATATCAAGAACATCAAACAACCGCCTGGCTGCCCCGGTCACTTCCTGTACCTGAGCAGACAGCACCGGGATCATGGATATGGGCTGAAGAACAAACGAAAACATATACAAGAAAATGATGATGTTGCCGGATGTCAGCTCGCCTTTTTCAATCAAGTAGCCGCCGATGACGACCATAAAAATGAGCGGTGTTGACAGCAGCAGAATACTGATTGGCGACATGAGTGCGCGACGCTTTTCGAGCAGCAGACTTTTGGACAAAACCTGCTGCATCACTTTGCTGTACTTTGCGAACAGCGTATCCTGCCTGTTAAAAGCTTTGACCATCGAGATTCCGCCGATCATATCTTGGGTGACTGCATTAGCAGAGCCCAGTTGTTCCTGCAGCTGTTCGGAATATTTGCTGATCGGCCTGCTCAATATGGCGGTAACGGCAATGCCAACAGGCAGCAGGGTGAGACTGAACAGGATCAGCTTCCAACTCGTAAGCAAAAGAATCGTAAGCGCACTAACAAAGACGACTGGCATGTAAAAAAGATTGGCAAAATGGTGGATAAAAAAGTTTTGCAGCACCGTCGTATCGTTCGTCAGACGGGATACGAGATCGCCCGATTGCTGCTTCTCCACGGTGGAAACCGGCAGGTTTTCCAGATGATTCGCAACCGCATTGCGCAAATCTCGCAGCGCGTAGGCACTAAACCGGGTCGAAGCATATTTGATCAAATACTTCGAAATCACACCGATCAGCGCCATAATGCCAATAAAACCAGCGGAGAACAGCAGTTTATCCGAAGAGCTGTCGACCATTTGCTCAATCAGCTTTCCCATCCCGATATCGACGCCTGCAGCCATGAGCGAGGTTACAATCGTCAGAAGAACCCAAAAGCTGTAAGGCTTAATATAGGCCATTAGCCGGAAGAAAATCGGCTTCGGTCTTGGTGGCTGCGACTTGCTTTTTCGACTGGCCAAAGTATCGCTCCTCTTCATCGCGGGTTATAAGGATAAGATTTCCTTGACGATCTCTGCATTTTTGGCGGCATACGGCGCATCCAACATGTCTTCATGAGGACCTGCTCCCTCATAGCTGCGGTACTTCGCAGTGGTAGATTGGTTCCACAATGTGCTGCCGCTTAACTTGCTGCTTGGTTTGATTTCATTTTGTACAAAATGGACGTTTGCACGAACGGAGCCGCTATTTTGCAAACCATTCAAGTAGATCATGTAGCTTTTCATTTTTTGAATCACACTGTTTTTGATAAGTTCGTTACTTACATAAGCTTCGTATTTTGCGTTAGACTCGGCTTCCTGGAGCAAAGCGTCGACCTCTTTTGCCACTACCTTTTCGGATTGACGTATAACTTTGCTTTTCCTTGAAGCATCCAGCATGATCAGATCCGAGACAACGTACCCTTTTGCCTCCATCGCCTTCGTCAGCTCGAACATGAGGTTGCCGCCGGCGGAATACCCCATAAAGACATACGGTCCTTCTGCCTGAACACTTGTCACAAGTTCGATGTAACGTTCCAGGCGATCCTCGCTCTCAATAAAATCAAGACCGTAGAGGGCATGCGAACCGATCTGCTCCGCGAGCTCTTTAAACACAAAACCGATGCCGCCAACCGGTGGGAAACAGAATACATGACGATCCGTTTTCCGGTTCAATAAGGTAATAGGTTTGTTAAAATCGATCCTCAGCTCTTTGGAATCCATGTATTGAGCCATTTGTTCAACAGTCGGATGCTGGAATAAGTACTGCAGCGGTAATTCCTCCTGCATCGATTCGTAAATTCGCGTCACAAGCTGAATAGCTTTCAGCGAATGGCCGCCAATTTCGAAAAAGTTGTCGTGAACGCCAACTTGCTTCAGGCCAAGGATCTCCTGCCAAATAGCTGTGAGCCGCTCCTCAGTAGCGTTACGAGGTGTGACATATGCTGCGCGTGCCAATGTGCTTTCATCCGGTTTCGGCAGTGATTTTTTATCCAGCTTACCGTTCGGAGTCAGCGGCATGGCTTCCATGCGGATGAAATAACTCGGGACCATGTAAGCCGGCAGCTCGGAGGAAAGATACGCTCTCAGCTCTGCCATGTCCGTACCTTCTCCCGCAACAATGTAGGCGCAAAGCACCTTCTCCCCGTGCATCTCTTCCGTCACGACGACAGCTTCCTGCACATGTTCATGTCTAAGGAGATTAGCTTCTATTTCTTCCAGTTCGATCCGGTAGCCCCTAATTTTCACCTGCTCGTCGAGGCGTCCGATATATTCAATCGTACCGTCTGGTAAGAGGCGGGCAAGATCTCCCGTTTTGTACAACCGTTCGCTTTTGCCTGCTTTGGATGTGAATGGATTCGCGACAAATTTTTCGGCAGTCAGGTCATCACGATTCAGATACCCTCGGGCCAAACCGTCTCCTGCGATACACAGCTCGCCAATGATGCCGATCGGCTGCAGATGATGATCTGTCTCATTCACAATGTAAACTTGCGTATTTGCGATCGGACGTCCGATTGTAATGTCCTTATCCGGCGCCAGATCACGCAGGAATGTGGCTACCACGCTGCTTTCCGTAGGACCGTATTCATTCACAAGCTCAATGTGCGGGAATAGCTGCTTGCTCCGCTCAATCACATGTGTGTTTACCTTCTCGCCGGCAACCGTAATGATGCGCAGCGAGCCAGCATCTTCGGTGTTCATGCACTCTAGCAGCGCTGCGTATAAGCTTGGCACGCTGATGAAATGCGTGATGCGATGCTCCGCGATCTGCTTTTTGATTGCGAAAGGGTCTTTCGCATCTTCTTCTTGCGGCAGGATAACCGTAGCTCCCGCCAGAATTGGTGTGAAAAAGCTGGTCACGAAGCCATCAAAAGCAAACGAAAACAGCTGCAGTACCTTATCGTTTGTGCTCAGCGCATATTCCGACTTTCTCCACAGGAGATTGCCGGCGATGCTGCGGTGCTCGATCATGACGCCTTTCGGTTTACCCGTCGTACCTGATGTATAAATGATGTAGGCCAAATCCGTCATCACATTGACTTGCTGCAGATTGGAGCCGTCAGCAGTGTAGTGCTGATCGTCGTTCAGATCCAGCCATTCTCCGGCGAAAGCCGCCTTTACTTCCCCGCTCATGCCCGCGATCAGTCGCTCCTGAGTCAGCACGATCGAAGTGCCGCTATCCTCCAGCATGTAGCGAATCCGCTCTTGCGGATACTTCGGATCAATCGGCACATAGGCTCCGCCGGCTTTCAGTATCGCCATGATACCGACGATCAGTTCGAGCGAACGGTCAGCCATAACGCCTACCCGCGTCTCTGGGCGAACGCCCTTATCCCGCAGCGTTCTTGCCAACTGGTTGGCCTTCGTATTCAACTCCGCATAAGTCAGCTGCCGGCCCGCACAGACGACAGCCGTTTGCTCAGGTGTTCTCGTCGCCTGCTCCTCAAACAGCCCGTGCAGCGTATTATCGGTTAGCACGTCAGTCTGCGTTGCGTTGAAGAGAGCCATTTGCGAAAGCTCATCTTCCGTCACTATGCCAATCTCAGCTAACGACGTATCGGGACGATCTAATAAGTTATCGATCAGCTTTAACAAATGGCGGCCCATACGCTCAACAGTTGCTTTGTTAAACAATTTTGTGCTGTACGCTAGATTAAATCCGATCTCACCTTCGGTCTCAACCGCTGTTAACGCAAGATCGAATTTGGCGACTTTATGCTCGAGAGGGAACGGTTTGAACTGCAGTTCGTTAAGTTCGATCACCGCTTCATCTGTATTTTGGAAAATAAAGATCGTATCGAACAGCGGATTACGGCTTAAGTCCCTTTGTAAGCCCAACTTTTCTACCAACAGTTCGAACGGGTAGTCTTGATGCTCGTAAGCCTGCAGCGAGGTTTCCTTGACTTGCTGAAGGAAGTTCCGGAACGTCAATCCGGCTTCTGGACGGCTACGAAGCGCTAGGGTATTAACGAACATCCCGACGACGCTTTCCACGTCCGCATGCGGTCTGCCGGCAATTGGTGTTCCCACCACAAGATCATCCTGACCGGAATATTTGGCAAGCAGCACGTTAAATGCGGCGAGCAGTACCATATACAGCGTCGTTTCCTGTGATGCTGCCAACCGGTTCAGCTGCTCCATCCTTTGAAGACCGGAGCCGAAGGCGATAAAATCCCCTGTGAAGCTTTTCACTTGCGGTCTAGGGTAATCAGTCGCGAGATTTAGCAGCGGCACTTCACCGGCAAACTTGCTTAACCAGTATTGCTCATGCCTCTGCATGACACCGCTTTGGAATTGCTCATTTTGCCATACCGCAAAATCCTTGTACTGGATAGTCAACTTCGGCTGCTCAGCACCGGCATACATGGCAGCAAAATCATTCACGATGATGCCGCTCGAGACACCGTCTGAAACGATATGATGCATATCTAAGACAAAGACATGCTTATCGTCCGCTCTTCGAATTACAGCTGCTCGAATCAATGGTGCTTCACTTAGCTTGAACGGACGGATGATTGACTGTACGAGTTGAACGGCAGCTTCGTCTGAATCAGCCTCGAAGACCTCGATTTGAGTATGAAGTTCAGCATCCGTATGCACCATCTGTCTCGGCTCCCCGTCCACCGTATGGAATGAGGTGCGGAGCGCTTCGTGCCGACTAACGAGTGCCCGATAAGCCTGCTCAAATCTCCCAAAATCCAACTCGCCTTCGATCAGCATCACATCCGGCATGTTATAACCAACGCTGCCCGACTCAAACTGCTGCAAAATGAACATCCGTTTCTGAGCGGATGACAACGGGTAATATTGCTGCTCTTGAGCAGACTGAATCGCGTGGTAATCGTGCGATGTGGATTGGTCAATAAACTTGGCAATCTGCTGCACCGTCGGCATCTCGAACAGCGTACGGAGCGGCACTTCCACGCCCGTTTCACGGTGAATCTGGGCGAGGAGCATCATCGCCTTCAAAGAATGGCCGCCCAATTCAAAAAAGTTATCTTGAATGCCGATCCGGCCGATTCCGAGTATAGGTTGCCAGATGATGCAAAGCTTACGCTCCGTCTCATTTGACGGTGCCGTATAATCAAGCTCTTGCCGACCATCTGGCTCCGGAAGCACTTTGCGGTTAATTTTACCGTTCGGTGTCAAGGGAAGCTGATCCATTTGGACAAAGTAAGAAGGCACCATATAACCTGGAAGCTCCTTGCTTAAGCTTTCCTTCAGCTCCGAAGCTGGCATGATTTCGTCCGATACGAAGTACGCGCATAAGTACTTTTGAGTATGGGAGTCCGTCCGATCGATGACTACGGCTTCTTTGATACCTGCTTGTTTCAGCAAAATCGCCTCGATTTCGCCGAGCTCGATCCGGTAGCCTCTGATTTTAACTTGATGATCCACCCGTCCGATATATTCCAAATTGCCGTCAGGCAAGAAGCGTGCCAAGTCGCCCGTTTTGTACATGCGAATACCTGTTTCGCTGCGGAAAGGGTCCTCCATAAACACTTTCTTCGTTCTCTCCAGGTCATTCAAATAGCCGCGCCCAACCCCGATGCCAGACACACATAATTCTCCTTGAACGCCAATCGGCACAAGCTTCATATAAGGGTCAACGATGTAAACATGCAGGTTTTGCACCGGCTTGCCGATCGGCACTGTTTCCAGCTTCGGCGCCTCATCCATCTCGTACAACGTAATGTCGTCCGACGCTTCCGTTGGCCCGTAAGCGTTGACCAGCTTCACGTGCGGATAGCGCTCGAACCATTTTCGCGCCAGCGGAGGTTTGATCGACTCCCCAGTCACCAGCACATATTGCAAGTCGGGAAGCTCTACGGCTTCCGGCAAATCGAGCATCGCGGTCATATAAGAAACGACTACCTCCAGAACCGTCGCCTTGTCTTCCGCCACTTGCTTCATAAATTCACGTACATTCAACACGAGTTCATGACTGTACATCGCCGTCCGTCCACCAATCACCAAGGCGGTAACCAACTGCCAGACGGAAATATCGAAGCAGTGCGGGGCATTCTGGACAATGACACTTTGTTCATCCAGTTGGAAGGCGCTGATCATCGCATCCATATGATTCAGCATGCCAGCATGCTCCAGCATGGCGCCCTTCGGCTTTCCGGTAGAACCGGATGTATAAATGACATAAGCAAGATTCCCCGATACGGGTACAGGAAGCCTGACTTTCTCCTCCTTTACCTGACGGATGACCTCATCGTCCTTATCAATTGGAATGATTACTCCGTTATAATCTTGCTCGATTTCAAGCGTTACGTATGGCATTTCGGTCAACAGGCACACAGCGCCAGAATCTGCAAGCATATCGCGGATTCTTTGCGGCGGATAGTCAGGATCGATAGGCACATAAGCGCCGCCCGCCTTCCAAATCGCCAGAATGCACACAATCATCCTTGGTGAACGGTGCAGCAAGATGGCCACCAATTCCTCCTGCTTCATACCTGTTAACAGCAAGAAACGCGCTAACTGGTTTGCCTGCTCATTCAACTCGCGGTAAGTGAGGTGCGTTCCTTCGAAGCTGACCGCAATGCGATCCGGCGTTTGCGCCGCTTGTTGTTCGAACAGCTGCGGCATCGTCACATCCAGGTTGAACGGTTCTCTCGTATCGTTAAATACATGGATGATTTCATGCCTCTCAGCAGCGCTTAGCATATCGATCTCAGCCAGTTTAGTATCTGGGCTCTTGACGATTTGATGAAGCATCCGCAAATAGTGCTCCGCTAATCTTCTCATCGTATCCCGGGTAAATAATCTCGTGCTGTATTCCAAATTGAAACGGATTTGATCTTCTTCTTCCGTTGCTTCCATCGAAAGATCGAATTTGGCAATTCGACTCTCTGTTTCATAAGGCGTAAATTGGAGCCCTTCCAATTGTGCCGCCCGAACAGCAATGTTCTGCATGCTGAACATGGTGTCAAACAACGGGTTGCGGCTTAAATCGCGGGCCATATTCAATTTGTCTACAAGAGATTCGAAGGGATAATCTTGGTGCTCGAATGCGCTGAGCGTCGTGTCTTTCACCCTTGCCAAAAACTGCTTGAAGGTTTGCCCGCCTTCCGAGCGGTTACGCAGTGCCAGCGTGTTTACGAACATGCCGATAACCGGTTCAAGCTCCGCACGCGGTCTGCCGGCGATCGGTGTTCCGATCACGATGTCTTCCTGCCCGCTGTATTTGGACATCAGCACATAATAAGCCGCTAACAGCACCATGTACAGCGTTGTGCCGGTTTCGGCGGCAAGTCCTTTTAGCTCGTCTGCCAACTCTTTGCCGGAGCCGACAGTCAAATAATCGCCTTCAAAGCTTTGGATGGAAGGTCTGGAGAAATCGGTCGGCAAATCAAGCACCGGAATTTCCCCCTCAAATTGAGATAACCAGTAAGTTTCCTGCTTTTGCATGAAGTCCGACTGGAAAAACTCGGTTTGCCACACAGCAAAATCTTTATACTGGATCGGAAGCTCCGGCAATGGTTCACCTTGATACAGGAGGGCGAATTCATCAACGAGGATAGCCATCGATACGCCATCGGAAATGATATGGTGCATATCGAAAAGGAATAAATGACGTCCAGGCTGTAGATGAATCAGACCTACGTGAAGTAAAGGCGCCTTCGTTAAATCGAACGGTCGTACGAACTGTTCAACTAAACGGTCTACTTCCGTATCATCTTGAACGCAATCTATATATTCAATCTCAAATTGCAGATTACGGTGAACGGTTTGGACTGGTTCGCCATCTACGACAGAGAAAGAGGTTCGCAGCGATTCGTGCCGTTCAACCAAGCGAATGAACGACTGTTTGAATCTTTCGAGGTTCAGCTCACCTTCGATGAACATGCTACCTGGCATATTATAAGCTGTTCCGGAGCCTTCAAATTGCCCAAGTACAAACATCCGCTTCTGGGCGGAGGAAACCGGGTAATAGTCGCGCGGCTCCACCAGCTTGAGCGCCGTATACGCCTCTCTATCGGCCTGTGCGATATGCTGGGCTAGCGCGTCAATCGTCGGCGATTCGAACAGCACCCGCAGCGGCACATTCACTTGAAGCTGCTGCTTGATCCGCGCCAGCAGCGTCATCGCCTTCAGCGAGTGGCCGCCGAGCAGGAAGAAATCGTCGCGGATGCCGACCTGCGGCACACCAAGTACGTCCTGCCAGATGGCAGCGAGCTGCTCTTCAGCCATATTACGCGGTGCTTCATACGCTGTGCCTAGTCCAAAGCCGCCTTCCGGCTCGGGCAGCTCACGGCGATCAATTTTACCGTTGACCGTCAGTGGCAACTTTTCCATCAGCACCACGTATGCTGGCACCATGTAAGATGGCAGCACTTGTGCCAGAAACGCCTTTACAAACAGTGCGTCCAGCTCCTGTTCCGCTACGATGTAAGCACACAAGAACTTCTGCCCATTCGCGTCCTCCCGTGCGGTCACTACGGCATCCTTCATGGCGGGATGCTTCAACAACTCCGCCTCGATCTCGCCCAGCTCGATCCGGTACCCCCGGATCTTCACCTGCTGATCGATGCGGCCCCTATATTCAATCGACCCGTCCGACAGCCATTTTGCCAGGTCGCCGGTGCGGTACATCGTCTCTCCCGCTATGAATGGGTTCGGTACGAAGGTCTCGGCCGTCAGCTCCGGCCGGTTCGCGTACCCTCGCGCCACGCCATCACCGCCGACGTACAGCTCACCCGGCACACCGACTGGCTGCAGCTGGTTGTACTTGTTAACGATGTACGCTGTGGAATTGCTGATCGGACGCCCGATCGGAATGCTTCCCTCGTAATCGCGTTCGACCCTAAATGTCGTGGAGAACGTGGTGTTCTCCGTCGGCCCATAGCCGTTAATCAAACGCAGACCTGGACACTTGCTGCGCACATGATTAATGTAGCTCGGAGACAGAGCGTCTCCGCCGACCAGCAGCTGTCGCACACCCGTAAACAACTCTGCATTCTCCTGCGAAAGCTGGTTGAAAAGCGGTGACGTGAGCCACATGGTCGTGATGTGGTGTTCAGCGATGAATGCGCCGAGCTGCTCACTATCCAGGATGACACTCTTGTCAGTTAGGTAGAGCGTACCACCGTTCAGCAGTGCCCCGAATATCTCGAAGGTGATCGCATCAAAACCAAGTGCTCCTGTCTGCAGGATCCGCTCATCAGCACTCCACTGAACGTAGTTCGTTTCCTTAACTAGCCTTACGACGCTGCGCTGCTCGTTGAGCACCCCTTTTGGCTTGCCGGTGGAGCCGGACGTGTAGATGACATACGCCAGATCGCGCGATGAGCCGGACAGCTCCAGGTTGGAGCAGTCGTTATCATGAGGGACAACCTCATCGTCAAGGATGATCACTTGAACAAAAGCAAATGCCGTAGTCTGTTGACGAAGGTGCCGCTCCGTCAGGATGATACGAGCACCGCTATCTTCGAGCATGTACTTCATGCGCTCTACAGGTACATCGAGATCAAGGAGCAAGAAGGCGCCGCCAGCCTTCAGAATGCCGAGCAGGCCGACCATGAGCTCCAATTTATGTTCCGCCATCAGGCCGACGACATGATCGGGACCTACTCCTTGTGCGATCAGCGTCCGGGCTAGCCGGTTCGCTTGCTCATTGAGCTGACGGTAAGTCAACTGCTGCCCCTTCCAAACGATGGCAGGATGATCAGGCGTTTGCTGGGCCTGCCGCTCAAACAACGCAGCAATGGTCATTTCACTCGGGTAATCCGTTTGCGTATCGTTGAAATCAACCAGAATTTGTCGTCTTTCTTCCTCTGAGAGCATGTCGAGCTCCGCCAGCTTCCTCTCCGGTTCCTGCACAATGGATTCGAGCAGAACGAGGTAGTGGCGGCCCATTCGTTCGACGGTTTCCCTTTCAAAAAGATTCGTGCTGTATTCGATATGAACCGTCAGACCGTTCGCCGCTTCCTTCGCTTCCAAGGACAGATCGAATTTGGAAATGTAATTCTCAACAGCGAATGGCTCAACATGCAGCTCGTCGAATCCGGCCTCCTGCACATCGATGTTTTGCACCATGAACATCGTGTCAAACAGCGGATTGCGGCTAATATCGCGCACAATGTTCAGCTTTTCGAGCAGAGATTCAAACGGGTAATCCTGATGGGTGTACGCCATCATCGCGTTCAATCTGACTTCCGCTAAAAACCGCTTAAATGTTTTGTGGCCCTCGGGCTTATTTCTCATCGCCAGCGTGCCGACAAACATGCCAATGATGCCTTCCACATCGGCATGGGATCTTCCGGCTGTCGGCGTGCCGACAACAATGTCTTCTTTTCCAGAATATTTGGAGAGCAAGACGTTATAAGCAGCAAGCAGCACCATGTAAAGTGTTGTTCCAGTTTCCGCAGCGATGCGCTTTATGCCTTCCAAAATTCGTTTTTCTGCCTGCAGCGTCAAATGATTGCCCTCAAAGCTTTGAACCGCAGGTCTCGCATAATCGGTTGGCAGCTCCAGCTGCGGCAGTTCCCCTTCAAACAAATCAAGCCAGTAGGCTTCCTGTTTTTTCAGTTTCTCGCTGTGCAGACTGTCGTGCTGCCATACGGCAAAATCTTTATACTGAACGGAAAGCTCCGGCAGCGCTGCCCCATGATACAATTCAGTAAATTCTTTGACGAGGATCGACATAGACACCCCATCCGAAATGATATGGTGCATATCACACATGAATAGGTGATGCTCATCGGCAAGCTGAATCAACCCTACGCGGAGCAGCGGAGCCAACTGTAAATCGAACGGCTGAATAAATAAACGGATCAACGCCTCGACCTCGACACGAGATGGCTCTCCCCCATCAACCTCCGTATAACTGATCTCAAACGGAACAGATGCGTGTACTCTCTGAAAAGGCTCTCCATTTACCGTTTCGAACGATGTTCGCAGCGTCTCATGCCGCTCGATCAATCGGCGGAACGCCTCTTCCAAGCGGTTTCTATCCAACTTCCCTTTCAAAATGAACATGCCGGGCATATTATAGCCTGTTCCTGATCCCTCAACTTGATTGATGATGAACATCCGCTTTTGTGCGGAAGAAACAGGATAAACATCCTGCTGAGGTGCAGGGCGAATCGCCGAATATCCGCCGCTTTCTTCGCCGTTAGCTTCTAAATAACGAGCCACCGCTTCAATATTCGGCGTCTCGAACATCAAGCTTAACGGCACTTCCACATCGTACGCTTTGTGCAGCGCTGTGAGGAGCGACATCGCCTTCAGCGAATGACCGCCCAGCGCGAAGAAATCGTCCAGCACACCGACCTGACTGCAGCCGAGCACCTCCTGCCAAATTTGCGCGATCCCCGCTTCCAGCTCTGTTCTCGGTGCTACGTAAGCCGTCCCCGAGTCCAGCCCGCCTTCCGGCTTCGGCAGCGCTTTGCGGTCGATTTTGCCGTTGGAGGTAAGCGGTATTTTGTCCAGCTTCACAAAATACGACGGGATCATGTACGCCGGCAGATCGCTGCCGATATGCGCCCTAAGCTCACTCACGGTCAGCTCCCCGTCTGAGATGAAGTAGGCGCACAGGAACTTCTGCCCCTGTTCGTCATCCTGCGCCAACACCGTCGCTTCCATGATCCGCTCGTGCCGAAGCAGCTGTGTTTCGATCTCGCCGAGCTCTATGCGATGCCCCCGGATCTTCACCTGATGGTCGATCCGTCCGAAGTATTCCATCTCGCCACTGGGCAGCAGACGCGCAAGGTCGCCAGATCGATACAACCGTTCCTCCGGCTTGTATGGATTCGCGACGAACCGCTCAGCCGTCAGCTCCTCGCGGTTCAAATATCCGCGGGCGACGCCATCTCCGCCCACGTATAGCTCGCCGACGACGCCGATTGGCACCAGTCTGCGCTGCGCGTCGAAGATGTAGCTCGTCAGCGTTGGAATCGGACGGCCGATGTTGCTCAGATTCGTTTCGATTTCGCGATCCGTTATTTCTTTATAAGTAACATGCACAGTCGTTTCGGTAATCCCGTACATATTGATCAGCAGCGTATCCGGATACTTCATCTTCCACGGCTTCAGCATGATCGGGTTCAGTGCTTCCCCGCCGAAGATAACGCAGCGGACGGCAAGCCCCTTGCCCGGCTGCTGCAGCTCCTCGTGGATCAGCGTATAGAATGCAGTCGGCGTTTGATTCAGTACCGTCACTTGCTCTTGCCGCAGCAGTTGGGCGAATGCTTTCGGGTTTTGTGCGGTTGTCTTCGGCACAACCACACACCTGCCGCCGTACAGCAGCGCCCCATACATTTCCCACACGGAGAAATCGAAGCAGAAGGAGTGGAATACCGTCCACACGTCGCGCTCGCTGAAATCGAACTGCAGCCGGTCATGAACGAGCAAACGCACAACATTCTGATGCTCGATCATAACGCCCTTCGGCTTGCCGGTCGTGCCGGACGTATAGATGATGTAGGCCATATCGTGCGGTCCATTCACCGGTTCCAAGTTTGTAGAATCCCCGGCATACAACACCGCATCGTTCAAGTCCAAGATGACGCCATCATAAGGCGCTTTATCAGCCAAATGCGGCTGCGTCAGCAGGACGTGGGCCCCGCTGTCCTCCAGCATGAACTGCGTGCGCTCATGCGGATAGTCCGGGTCGAGCGGTACATAAGCGCCGCCGGCTTTGAGGGTCGCAAGGATGCCGACGATCATATCGAGTGAGCGCCGGGCGAGCAGGCCGACCCTAACATCAGGCCCCACTCCGTGGCTGCGGAGGTTGCGGGCGAGGCTGTTGGCGCGTTCGTTCAGCTGGCGATACGTCAACCGCTCCTCACCGCAAGATGCAGCGACGCGCTCCGGCGTTCTTTGCACCTGCTCCTCGAACAAACCGTGAATCGTTTGATCCTGCGGGAACACCGCCCCTGTCTGGTTGAATTCGTCCAGCAGCGTCATTTTTTCAGCCTTGGATACAAGCTCAAGATCCGCCAGGCTGCGGTCCGGTTCGTTCAAAGCCGACCGCAAAAAATGAATCAGGTGAAACGCGATTTGCTTCATCAAAAATTCGCTATACATACCATTGTTGTATTGGACGACCAGTTCAACCTGCTCATCAGCTTTTGAAAACTGGAAAATAACATTGGATTGGACATGATCGACGATGCTGCGGTCATGAATGCTATCGAGCAAAACGAGCGTAGGCAGGTAAGGTTCGCTTCCGCTCCCCCCCGGCAGTTCAAGCTGCTCAGCCAATTTCGCATACGGAAAATTTTGATGCTCATTGGCCGAGGTGACGGTTTCCTTAACAGCTGTCAGCCACTGCTTGAACGTGCAGGTTTCCTGCAGGAAGGTCGTTTGCAGCAGCAGAAGCGAGTTCACCATAACGGCACTTTGCTTGTTTTGCTTGAAAACAGGCATACCAACGATGATCTCCGATTGGGCCGTATACCGATACAGGATGTATTTAACCCCAGACAAAAGGATCATATAAAGAGCAAAATCGGATTTATTCGTGATATGCTGCAGCTTCTGCGAGAGCTCTGACGGAAAGTCGTATTTCATCGCGGACATTTTGTCGGTAAGAGCAGCTGATCGATCGGCATCCCTCGGAAATTCCGAAAGAACGATTTCACCCTGCAGCTTGTTCAGCCAATACTGCTGCTCTTTCTCAAATTGACCGCCGGCAAGCATCATATTTTGTGAATATTTATCAATCATGAGCATCCTCCTAAGAGTTTTGCTTTAGCAAAACTAACTTCGTAAGCATAGGCTGAGTTTTCCGTAGGAAAACTGACTTCGTAAGCATAGGGGGCTGTCTCAAAAGGTTAAAAACCAAGAGAACAGCCTCTTCTTTGTCATAGCAGGGGCGAAGTCTAACAGGAATTCCTCCTGCTAAATTCGTTTTGAATAGTTCTGAACCGACATCTAGAGGGAAAATATCCCTATATTTCAAGGGGATCCTCACCAATTTGCGAAAAGGCATCGGAAATAGCAGGAGCTTTTCCATGTAATCCCGCTTTTTGAGCAGAAATGCCCACATTAACGGGAGGTTTTCCAGTTAGCGAAACAATAGGAGCAAGAAGCCGGCTAAAGTTCAATCACCTTATGGGGCAGCCCCTAAAATAGAAACTCCACTGCCCCATCCAACACATTTTCCAGCTTGTCGTAGTGCGTAAGTAGAATCTCACTCAACAAAATGTCCGGATTTTCCGTAACTTGCTGAAGTAACGCTTGATAATCGGTCATCATCCGTTCAATCGTCTCTTTATTAAACAAATGGATGCCGTATTCCGCATGGAGCACAATATCACTCTCATCCTCGATCGCTTTGACAGACAAATCGAACTGGGCGATTTTGTTTTCCCTGTGGTAAGGCTCAAAACGAAGACCGGCAAACTCCGAAGCCTTCAATTCCTGGTTCTGACTACTAAAGACCGTATCGAAGAGCGGATTTCGGCTTAAATCCCTGCGCAGCTCCAATTGATCAATAAGCATCTCCAAAGGGTAATGCTGGTGTTCCAGAGCAAGCAATGAACTTCGCTTCACTTCCTCCAAAAACTGCGCGAACGTTTTGCCGCTTTCCGGCTGGCTGCGTATCGCGAGCGTATTAACGAACATACCTAGGATGTTCTCCGTTTCAGCAAACGGCCTGCCTGCTACCGGTGTTCCAACGATTACATCCGTCTGCCCGCTGTATTTGGAAAGGAGTACTTGATAAGCAGCAAGTAACATCATATAAAGTGTGGCTCCATAATCGGACGCTATTTTGTGAATTTGATCATGCAATGGCTGCCCTAACCTAACGGTGACTGCATCCCCTTCAAAACTTTGCACGGCTGGTCTCGGAAAGTCGGTCGGCATCGCCAACACCGGAATATCGCCGGAAAACGTCTCAAGCCAGTACGCTTCATGGATACGCATCGACTCGGAAGAGAGCATGCCGTTCTGCCAAACGGCGAAATCTTTATAATGAACCGTTAATTCAGGAAGATCATCTCCGTGATACAGACAAGCAAATTCATTCAACAAAATGCCCATCGACACACCGTCGGATACAATGTGGTGCATATCAAACAGCAGTAAATAGCGCTGAGCACTTACATGTACGAGCTTGACTCTCAGCAGCGGCGCCTTTTGCAGATTGAATGGCTGTACAAACTCCGAAACGATGGATTCCAGCCCGTCCTCTGTGCTTCTGGCGTACTCAACCTGAAAATCAACATTCGTATGTACGATTTGCACCGCTTCGCCGTGGGCCGTCTCGAATGTCGTTCGAAGTGATTCATGTCGGGCGACCAAGCGCCGGAACGTTTGCTCGAATCTCTCCAGATCCAATTCACCTTCGATGAACATGACGCCTGGAATGTTATAGCTCGTGCCCGAGCCTGTAAACTGGCTCATGATAAACATCCGCTTCTGAGCGGAGGAAACCGGGTAATAGTCGCGCGGCTCCACTGGCTTAATCGTCTCATATGCTTCCTTATCGGCTTGTGCGATATGCTGGGCCAACGCCTCTATCGTTGGCGACTCGAAAAGCACCCGCAGTGGCACGTTCACTTGAAGCTGCTGCTTGATCCGCGCCAGCAGCGTCATCGCCTTCAGCGAGTGGCCGCCGAGCTGGAAGAAATCATCGCGGATACCGATCTGCAGCACACCGAGTACGTCCTGCCAGATGACGCTAAGCCGCTCTTCCGCCATGTTGCGAGGCGCTGCATAATCTGTGCCTAGCCCCAAGCCGCCCTCCGGCTCAGGCAGCTCGCGGCGATCGATTTTGCCGTTAACGGTCAGCGGCAGCCTCTCCATCTGTACCAAGTACGCCGGCACCATGTAGGATGGCAGCTCCTTTGCCAGAAAAGCCTTTACTTCCAGCGTACCAAGCTCCAGCTCCGCCACGATGTAAGCGCACAAGAACTTCTGCCCGTTCGCATCCTCACGTGCGATCACTACGGCATCCTTCATGGCTGGATGCTTCATTAGCTCCGCCTCGATCTCGCCCAGCTCGATCCGGTACCCCCGGATCTTCACCTGCTGATCGATGCGGCCTCTATATTCAATCGTTCCGTCCGGCAACCATTTCGCCAGGTCGCCGGTGCGGTACATTGTCTCTCCCGCTATGAATGGGTTCGGTACGAAGGTTTCGGCCGTCAACTCCGGCCGGTTCGCGTACCCTCGCGCCACGCCATCACCGCCGACGCACAGCTCGCCCGGCACGCCAATCGGCTGAAGTTGGTTGTACTTGTTCAAGATGTACGCTGTGGAATTGCTGATCGGCCGCCCGATCGGAATGCTTCCCTCGTAATCCCGTTCGATCGAGAATGTTGTGGAGAACGTTGTGTTCTCCGTCGGCCCATAGCCATTAATCAAACGCAGACCCGGACACTTATAGCGCACGTGATTAATGTGGCTCGGCGACAGAGCATCTCCGCCGACCAGAAGCTGTCGCACACCCGTGAATAACTCCGCATTCTCCTGCGAAAGCTGGTTGAAAAGCGGTGAAGTGAGCCACATGGTCGTGATTCGATTGTCGGCGATAAACGCGCCGAGCCTATCGCTATCCAGAATAACGCTCTTATCAGCTAGATACAGCGTACCTCCGTTCAGCAGAGCGCCAAAGATCTCAAACGTAACAGCATCGAAGCCAAGCGCGCCTGTCTGCAGAATGCGTTCGTCTTCGCTCCACTGGACGTAGTTCGTCTCCTTCACCAACCGAACAACGCTGCGCTGTTCGATAAGTACGCCTTTCGGCTTACCTGTGGAGCCTGACGTGTAGATCACATAGGCCAGATCGCGTGGTCCTCCCAGTGACAACAAGTTCTCGTTAACTTGGCTATTCACATACAATGCGTCATCATCGAGGTCGATCACATGCTCAGCGAGCGCCGCCTGCGCCATCCAGTACAATTTCCGCTGCGCCAATACGATGCGGGCGCCGCTATCTTCGAGCATAAATCTGATTCGTTCCGCAGGCATCTCTAGGTCAAGCAGCAAATAAGCGCCACCCGCCTTCAGAATCCCCATCAGACCGATCATCAGCTCAATTGAACGATCCGCCAGCAGGCCAACGACCTTGTCGGAGCCAACCCCCTGTCTCCTCAGTTCGCTTGCAAGCAGATTCGCCCTCTCGTTCAGTTCTCGATAAGTGAGTTGTTTGTCTTCATAAACGACAGCCGGATGCTCCGGCGTCAGCGCAGCCTGCTTCTCAAACAGCGTCGCGATCGTCTCGCTGTTCGGATAATCAGATCTCGTATTGTTGAACTCTTGGATGATTTGCCACGCTTCTTCATCAGTTACCATGCTTAGCTCAGCCAGCGTTTGATCCGGCACTAATGAGATATTTTCTAACAAGCATACGAAATGGCGCGCCATCCGCTCTGCTGTCTCCATCGCAAACAAATTCGTGCTGTAATCCAGCTGGAACTCCAGATTTCCCGCTCCTTCCCGCACTTCCAGCGTCAGATCGAATTTGGCGATGCCGCTTTGCCATACGTACGGCGTAAAGGTCAATTCCCCAAAGCCTGTTCCACCCTCTTGGCCTAGTCCAGGATCGATGCTCTGCATACTGAACATCGTATCGAACAGAGGATTGCGGCCGGGATCGCGCCGAATATTCAACCGATCCAGCAGCGAATCAAACGGATACTGCTGCGCTTCAAATGCTTGAAGGGCATACTCCTTTACTTCCGACAAGAAGGTGCGGAATGTTTTCCCGCCTTCCGGACGGCTTCGCAGCGCCAGCGTACCGACGAACATCCCGACGACATATTCCAAGTCAGCCTGGGAACGGCCGGCAGTCGGCGTTCCTACAACGATATCTTCCTGTCCGGAATACTTGGAAAGCAGCACGTTATATGCAGCAAACAGTACCATATAAAGCGTTGACCCGTTTTCCGCAGCCAAACGTTTCAATGAGCCGAGCAATTCGGTCTCAACTTCAAAGCGTATATGGTCACCCTCGAAGCTCTGTACCGCAGGGCGAGGGAAGTCAGATGGAAGCTCCAGCTGTGGCAGCTCGCCAGCAAACGAATTCAACCAGAACGCTTCTTGCTTGCGCAGTGATTCACTCTCCATCTGAGCCTGCTGCCAAACCGCATAGTCTTTATATTGGATGGGCAGCTCAGGCAAAGTACCACCGCCATACAGCTGTACAAACTCCTTCACAATGACGGACATCGATACGCCATCTGAGATAATATGATGCATGTCGTACATGAACAAATGCCGCCGTTCCTGGAGCTCTACGAGCGCCACACGGATCAATTGCGCCTTTTGCAGATCGAACGGACGCATAAAACGTTCGACCATTCGTTCAATGACTTTGTTTTCTGCGGCCAAATCCTCGGCGCCTTCAGACAGTCGTGAGAACTCTACCGTGAAATCGACGTTTTCATGAATCTTCTGAACCGGCTCCCCGTCGATCAACTCAAAGGACGTGCGCAGCGCTTCGTGCCGCAGGATGAGGCGCTGGAACGCTCCCTCGAACAGGTCGCGATCTAACACGCCTTCGATGATGAATACTCCAGGCATATTGTAGCCTGTACCTGCATCATCCAAATCTTGCAGCACAAACATACGCTTTTGTGCGGAGGAAACCGGATAATACGACTTTTTATCCGCTGGCTGGATCGCTTTCCTGACATCCTCCTCCGACTCGCGGATCTTGCGTGCCAGCCCTTCCGTCGTAGGCGATTCAAACAGCTCGCGCAGCGGGATGTTGACACCGAAATGCTTGTTCAAGCGCGACATTAGCGTCATGGCCTTCAGCGAGTGACCGCCGAGACTGAAGAAATTGTCATGAATGCCGATGCGAACAATCCCCAGCACTTCCTGCCAAATCGCAATAAGCGCTTCTTCCACGACATTTGTTGGCGGTACGTACTCCGTACCCGGCACAAATTCCCCATCAGGTTCAGGCAGTGCGCGACGATCTGTTTTGCCGTTCGGTGTCACAGGCAGCTTTCCCAACTCCATAAAAAACGACGGAACCATGTATTCCGGCAGTTCTTTAAGCAAATACGCCCGCAGCTCTAGCGAATGGAGCGGTCTATCTGACACATAATACGCGCATAAATAGGTTCCGCTCTGCGCATCTTTGCGGTCCAACACAGCTGCAGCCATCACCGAAGGATGATTCAGCAGCTGTGATTCGATTTCACCAAGCTCAATACGGTGCCCACGGATTTTCACCTGATGGTCGATACGGCCGAGAAACTCAAGATTGCCGTCCGGCTTCCACCGTGCCAAATCGCCCGTTCGATACATACGCTCGCCGTTGCGATATGGATTTTCCATAAACTTTTCCACAGTCAGCTCGTCGTTGTTTCTGTAACCACGCCCCACATTATCGCCGGCAATAAATAATTCTCCCGGGGCGCCGAACGGTTGAAGCTGTAGTCCGTCATTCAAAATATAGATGCCGTTGTTCGCAATCGGCCGCCCAATCGAAGGCAGCTCAGGAATGTCACCGTTTGGCTCCATCTGAAAGATGGTGACGACATGAGTCTCCGATGGTCCGTAATGGTTATGGAGATACACGTCATTTTTTTGCAAAAAGGAACGAAGCTGATTCGTGACCACTAGCTGCTCGCCGGCAGTAATGATATGTCGTACACAGGACGGAAAACCGCTGGCATATTCTTGCTCGTTAAATATAAATTTCAAGAAGGAGACCGGGAGGAACAAGACTTCAATTTGCGCCTCTTCAATCAAATGAAGCAGCTTGTGCACCTCTCGCTTCGTATCTCCGTCGATCAGATATAATTTCCCTCCCGAACACAATGTTGAAAAAATCTCCTGGTAGCACACGTCGAAGCTCATCGTTGTGTATTGCAGAACGGTACTGCCGTAATTTACTTTGTCGTGGCGGAAAACATAGTGAAGCAGATTGACCATATTGCGATGCTCAAGCATGACACCTTTCGGCTTGCCTGTCGTACCTGACGTATAAATGATATAGAATAGCTGGTCAGCGCTGCTAGTTAGCTCTAAGTTGCTTCCCTCCGAGTCATATACGTAATCGCTAGAAATATCGAGGATTTCCCCGCCAAACGCTACCTTTTCGTATAAATGGCTTTGTGTTAGCAAAATGGACGCTCCGCTGTTGTGAAGCATATAGCCCACGCGTTCTTCCGGCAGCTCCGGATCGATCGGCACATAAGCGCCTCCAGCTTTCAGAATCGCCAGAATACCGACTACCAAATCCGGCGAACGTTCCACCATGATCCCGACAGCCTGATCCGCTCCAACGTTTTTGCCATGAAGCGTTCTGGCTAATCGATTGGCCCTTTCGTTCAGTTCACGGTACGTCAACTGCCGTTCCCCAAATACAATGGCCACCCGATCCGGCGTTTCCTCCGCCTGCTCCTCAAACATACGATGAATCGTCAAATGGCTTGGAACTTCTTCCCTCGTATCGTTTAACTTCAGAAGAAGCTGCTTTTCTTCATCGGTGACCATAGCAAGATCCTGCAGGCGTATCTCCGGATGTTCCACGATCGTCCATGCGACGGTGTTCAAATGCCCTTCGATGCTCCGCAGAAATTGCGTGTCGTACACGTTCGCGTTATAGTTCAGGCGCACCGCCAGCTCCCGGCCTGGCATAACCAACAAGTTCAAATCGTAGCTCGTCTGCTCGATCATACTCACATCCGTTGCTTCAAATCCCAATTGGCTTTCGAGCGATCCATTTTGCACGGACTCTTCTACGGGATAGTTTTCGAAAACGAGAATATGATCGAACAGATTACTCTTAAGCACGCTTTGCGCCTGAACCTCAGCAAGCGGCAAGTAGGTGTACGATTCGGCAGCCAGCGCACCCAGCTGCACACTTAGCAGCACATCCGAGAATGATTGATCTGCGGTCGATTTCACGCGTACCGGAATCGTATTAATGAACAAACCGACCATTTTCTCTATGCCAACAACTTGCGACGGTCGACCGGAAACGACGGAACCAAATACGACATCATTGGCATGACTGTACCTTTGCAGCACAATGCCCCAGATCGTCTGAAACACCGTATTTAACGTTACCTGATGCCTGCTCGCCAACTGCTGAAGCTTCGCAGTCAGCTTCTCATCGAACCGGATCGTCAGTTCTTCCTGCTTATATCCGCGCTTGGTAATATCCGTGGCGGTAGCTGTCATCTGGGGCACGGACGCCAGTTGTTCATATCCAGACAGCGCCTCAGCCCAAAAACGCTTCGCTTCATCCTTGTCCTGGCGTTCCAGCCATTTGATGTAGTCGCTGTAAGGATATGTCCTTTCCAACTGGATCGGCGCCTGTTTCCGCAAGGAGGCATAGATTTGGAACAGTTCACCGACGATGATACCAAGGCACCATCCGTCCATCAGAATGTGATGGTGGCTCCAAAAGATTTGATAGTCAGACTCCCCCGTCTGAATGACGGAGACACGCATCATCATGTCCTTGGACAGATCGAATCCATGCTCCAGATCTTCCTGTTTAAACCGCTCTACAAATAGCCCACGTTCCAGTTCAGGCAAACTGCTGACATCTTCGAAGTGAACCTGAATCTGACGCTCTTTCAGCACCACTTGCACCGGGCGTTTCACTTTTTCATAAAGGAACACGGTACGAAATACGTCATACCGCTGAGCGATTCGGTTTAAGCTGACCGAAAACAAGCCAATATCGAGCGTCCCTCTTACGCGGATGGACATTTGTTCGAAGTAAGCATTCGATTGGCCCTGCTCGAGCAAGTAATGAAACAGCATCCCTTCCTGCATCGGGGATAAAAAATACATGTCTTGGACGTGTTCTTTTTTAAATTGGCTCATACAGCGGCTTCTCTCCTTAGAATTTACATTAGGGACGTAAGCATTTGCTATGCTATCATTTCGCGCATCTAGCCATGATTACAGCTTTTCACCAAGCAATTCGAAGATATCATCGACGTCGTCCGTAGTCAGTCCTTTGGAGCTGAAATCACTCGCAGTCCGCTCGCTTTCCTCTTTGTTCCTACAGTGATCGATGATGCGGAGCAGATGATATTTGAAGGCAGCGGATAAACATTGCATAGTGGACTCCTCATACTGCTTCGGGCTATACGAAAATCGGAAGCTCATCTCGCCGTTTGCTATCATTCCGTTCATGATGATTGGATACATGCGGTGGGAATTCGGATTAATCGGTTCTCCCATGTCATATGGGGACGGACCGAACGCATCATGGACGAGATTCGCATCGAACTGACCGAGATAATTGAAGCAGATCTCCGGCTTTAGCTTAAAATGCAGCCCGGACCGTTTGTCTTCCGGTGTCAAATATTTCAGAATGTCATAGCCGATTCCCTTGTTCGGAACCTGTCTGAGAGTCTCCTTCACCGACTTGATCTCCCTGGATAAATCACCATCCGTCAGATCAAGCACGACCGGATACATGGAGGTAAACCAGCCCACTGTTCGGGAAATGTTGACGTCTTCCATCATCTCTTCGCGCCCGTGGCCTTCGAGTTGAACAGCAATCCGATCGGTCTGCCCCCACTCCTGAACTGCCAATCCTACAGCAGTTAAAAGAATGTCGTTCATTTCCGTATGGTAGGCTTGATGGACATGCTTCAGCAGATGCTCGGTCTGTTCCCGGGTAAGCGTAATTTCTGCCGTTGCACTCTCGCCTAAAGTACAGGTTTCAATTGCAAAATCTTTATACAATGAGCCAATTGATTTATTTTCCAATTGTTTCCAATAATCAATTTCCTGCAGCAATTCCTTGCTTTCCGCGTAAGCCATTAAGCGCTGAGACCAATATTGGAACGAATCCGTTTTTTCCTGAAATGCGGTGTCTTCGCCAGCAAGGGCCTGCGCATAGCTTGTCGCCAAATCTTCAAACAGGATGCGCCAGGAGATACCGTCAACGATTAAATGGTGAGCGGCAAGCAGCAGGTGATCACCTTCAGCTGTTTGGAACAGAGCAGCTTTCAGTAGAGGACCTTGACTCAGGTCGAAGCTTTGTTGAATGTGATTAGCTGCCGATGCAATGCGCACTTCTGTGTCAGAATGATCCGTGAAATCGAACCGTTCGAATCCGTACATCTCGCCTTCTAGGCCGCGGCCCAACTGAACGATCCGCCCGTCCTGCTCGTCGTAAACCATACGAAGCGCATCATGATGCTGGACAAGATCCCGAAGCGCTTTCTCCAAAGCCAGCGAATCGAATCCGTCAGACTTATGCAGCATAACGGATTGATTCCAGTGATGCTGGTTTGCAAAACACTGATCGAAAAACCATTGCTGAATCGGTGTCAAACCAACTTCACCCGTTACTGTCTCCTGACTGATTTGGCGCTTGACCAGCGCAACTAAGCTGCTCAGCTCTTCGATCGAAGGGTATCGGAATAGATCTTTCATCTCAAGCTGCAGCCCGTGATTAAACAGACGTGAAGCTACTTGAATGCCTTTGATCGAATCGCCGCCGAGATCGAAGAAATTGTCACGTATACCAATCCGGTCCGATCCCAGCACTTCCTGCCAGATGTGCACCAGCTTTTCTTCCAACTCGTTTCGAGGCGCTATGTACTCGGCACCTGTCTTCAGCCCACCCTCCGGCTTCGGCAGCGCCTTCCGGTCAACCTTGCCGTTAGACGTCATCGGCATGTGCGGGAGCCTTACAAAATGCGATGGGATCATGTATGCCGGCAGATCCTCTGATGCATGTGCCCTCAGCTCAGTCACGGTCAGATCCTGATCCAACAGCAGGTAAGCGCAAAGGAACTTTTGCCCCTGCTCATCGTCCAGCGCCATCACGACGGCCTCGCGAATCGCCTCGTGCCTCAAGAGCTGCGTCTCGATTTCGCCCAGCTCGATCCGATGCCCGCGGATTTTGACCTGGTGGTCAATCCGGCCCAAATATTCCATTTCTCCGCTGCGCAATAATCTGGCAAGATCGCCCGATCTGTACAGCCTCTCCTCCGGCTTGTAGGGATTCGCGATGAACCGCTCTGCTGTCAACTCATCGCGGTTCAAGTACCCGCGAGCCACGCCTTCTCCGCCCACGTACAACTCTCCAGTGACGCCAATCGGAACGAGACGCTGCTCGCTATCAAAGATATAGCTTGTCAGTGTCGGAATCGGCCGGCCGATATTGCTTAAGCTTATCTCCATGTCCTGTTCCGTTATTTCTTTAAAAGTAACGTGAACGGTCGTTTCTGTAATGCCATACATGTTAATTAGCTGTGTCTGCGGGTACTTCGCCTTCCATGGCTTCAGCATGATCGGATTCAGCGCCTCGCCGCCGAAAATGACATAACGTACCTGCAGATCGTTGTCCTGACGTCCAAGCACCTCGTGAATCAGCGCGTAGAACGCGGTCGGCGTCTGGTTAAGCACAGTTACACCCTCTTGGCGCAGCAGCTGTGCGAACTCCTTCGGATTCTGTGCCACCGATTTAGGCACAACGACACAGGTGCCGCCGTACAGCAAAGCGCCGTACATTTCCCAAACGGAGAAATCGAAGCAGAAGGAGTGGAACACAGTCCACACGTCGCGTTCTGTAAAATCGAACTTCATCCGGTCGTTTAGCATCAGACGAACGACATTGCGGTGCTCGATCATGACGCCCTTCGGTTGGCCAGTCGTACCGGACGTATATATGATGTATGCCATGTCCTCAGGCTGATTTACTGACTCCAGGTTCGAGCCATCACCGCTGTATAGCGCCGGGTCACTCATATCAAGCACCGTCCCATTAAACGGCACTTTACCAGTCAGTTGAGGCAGGGTCAGCAGTACGCGGGCGCCGCTGTCATCCAGCATAAATTGCAGCCGGTCCTGAGGGTAATCTGGATCGAGCGGTACGTAAACGCCGCCGGCCTTCAACGTGGCAAGTATTCCCACGATCATATCGAGCGACCGGTCAACTAACAGACCTACCCTATCGTCCGGCAATACGCTGAGACTACGCATTTCCTGGCCAAGCTGGTTGGCTCGCTCATTCAACTCGCGGTAGGTCAACCGATCCCCGCCACATACGACCGCGATGCGATCCGGCCATTTCGCAGCCTGTACCTCGAAAAGTTCGTGCAGCGTCATTCCTTCTGGATACTGAGCAGCGGTATCGTTCAAATCGACCAGCAAATGTCTCTTCTCCGCCTCACTCAGCATATCCATATGAGAAATCGTCTGGTATGGGTTAGCAACCGCAGTATGTAAAATATTCAGAAAATGATCGGCCATACACTTTACGGTTTCCTGCTTGAACAACTTGGTCCGGTAAACGAAGCAAAGCTCGATCCCCTCTTCGTCTTCTCTCGCTTCAATCGTCAAATCGAACTTCGCGATGGGATTGTCTAGTAGGCCTGGCGATATTGACAATCCGTCCAGCACCATGGCTTCAAGCTCAATGTTTTGCAGGACAAACATCGTATCGAACAACGGATTGCGGCTCATATCTCTGCGCACATCGACCTGCTCAACCAGCGTTTCGAACGGGTAATCCTGGTTATCGTAAACATGAAGCATGTTCATCTTGACTTGTGCCAGAAATTCGGCAAACGGAAGCTTGCCGTCTACTCGATTACGGAGCGCCAGCGTACCCACGAACATGCCGATGATCGATTGCAGATCGGGGTGGGATCTGCCGGCAATTGGCGTCCCGACGACGATATCTTCCTGTCCGGTATATTTGGCAAGCAGCACATTATAGGCTGCCAGCATGACCATAAACAGTGTAGTTCCTGATTCAGACGCAAGACGTCTGAGCGCCTCCTTCAGCTCTTTGCCGGTATGGACGATAACCTTATCTCCCTCAAAGCTCTGAATAGGCGGTCTTGGATAATCCGTTGGGATTTCAAGAACAGGAACATCCCCACCAAACATCTCGACCCAGAAGGTTTCCTGCCGTTTCATTACTTCGGATCCGAACCATTCGTGCTGCCAAATGGAAAAATCTTTGTACTGAATCGCAAGCTCCGGCAAGTAGTTCCCTTGATACAGGAGCATGAATTCCTTGACGATAAGACCCATCGAGGTACCGTCGGAAATAATATGATGAAGATCGAACAAGAAGAGGTGCCGTTCTGCAGCGAACCGGATTAACTCCACGCGCAGCAGCGGTGCCTTGCTTAAATTAAACGGGTGTATGAAGTCGTTCAACATCTCCGCAGCGTCTTCTTCGTTCGCCTCTTTTACAGGAATTCGCAGCTCAACCTGCGGATGCACGATTTGCACAGGCTCCCCGTCCACCGTATCGAAGGAAGTACGCAGCGTATCGTGCCGCGCCACTAGAGCTTGGAATGCTCCGCGGAACTTTTCTACATCCAAGGGTCCTTCCAGCAGCATGGCCCCTGGCATATTGGAGCTGGTACCGTCAGGGTCAAGACGGTTCAGCACGAACATCCTTTTCTGCGCGGAGGATACCGGATAATAATCACGCTGCTCCATAGATCGGATCGCTGCATAGACTTGTTCGTCTGCGCCTTGAATATACTTGGCAATCTGCCTTATTGTCGGACTGTCGAACAGTACCTTGATAGGTACTTCCACCTTCAGTTCCTGATGAATTTTCGAAATAAGCATCATCGCCTTCAAAGAATGGCCGCCGTTTTCGAAAAAATTGTCCGTGACACCGATATACTCCGTCTTTAAAATCTCTTGCCAAAGCGGCAGCAGATTAGCTTCCGTAAGGTTAGCCGGCGCTTCATTCACGGCAGCGGATTTCAATTTCCCTTCCAGCTTCGGCAGTGCTTTGCGGTCAATTTTGCCGTTCGGCGTAAGCGGCAGGCGTTCCATCGGTATAAAGTAGGAAGGCACCATATAGGCTGGAAGCACCTGCAGTAGGTCGTCTTTAAGCTCAGCTGCTGCCCCTGTTTCGAGTGTATAATACACAGCAAGCGCTTTTTCTCCCCCACCGTCTTCGACGACGAGCACGACAGCTTCTTTCACTAGGCGATGCCTCAGAATCGCCGCATCGATTTCTCCGAGCTCGATGCGGTAGCCGCGAATTTTAACCTGATGATCGATCCGATCGATAAATTCGATATTGCCGTTCGGCAGCCACTTGGCTAAATCGCCGGTTTTGTACATTTTCGTGCCTGGAAGGAAGGGATTGTCGATGAATTTTCCCAAGGTGAGCGCTTCTCTGTTCCAATACCCTCTGGCTAACCCTGCTCCTGCTACGCACAATTCACCCTTCACCCCAACAGGCAGCAGCTGGTGATGTTGATCCAATATGTATACCTGAGAGTTAGCGATCGGATGACCGATCGTTACCGACTCTCCAGGCACAAGGTTACGGCAGACAGTCGAGATGACGCTATTTTCCGTCGGGCCGTACTCGTTGACAATTTCCGCTCCTGGAATGATTCTCTTTGTTCTCTCCAGCATATAAGGCGAAATGCTCTCTCCGCCGAGAGTTACAGCTTTCAGCGATGAGGCTTCCTCCGCATGCATCGTTTCCAAAATCGCGGCATACAAGCTCGGGACGCAGCTGAAATGAGTAATGTGCAAGGAAGTGATTCGTTTCTTCAGCGCCAACGGATCTTTCGCTTCCTCATCACTTACCATGACAACCGTCGAACCGGACACGAGCGGAGCGAAAAAGCTGCTCACAAAGGCATCGAACGAAAACGATAAAAAAAGCAGTACACGATCATCCGTGCCGAATCCATATTCCTCTTTTCTCCAACGGATCGTATTCACGATGCTTGCGTGTTCGATCATAACACCCTTCGGCTGACCGGTCGTTCCTGATGTATAGATCATATAGGCCAAGTCCGCTAGCCCGCTTGTTCCAGTGAGATTAGCAGCATCAGAGGCATAATTCGCTTCATCTTGCAGATCTAGGAACTCGCAATGACTTCCCTCAACCTTGTGCATTAAACCCGTTTTGCTTAAAAGGAACTGCGAGCCGCTATCTTCAAGCAAATAGCGGATCCGATTAGCGGGATATTCCGGATCGCATGGCACATAGGCTCCGCCGGCCTTCAGAATGGCGAGCAGACCGACAGACATTTCTAAGGAACGTTCCGTCATGATGGCAACCATTCGGTCCTTGCCTACGCCTTTTTCTTTTAATACCCACGCGAGTTTGTTGGCTCTTTCATTAAGCTCCCGGTACGTCATGCTCAAATCTCCGCAAACAATAGCCGTTTGATCCGGTGTTTTTATGGCCTGCTGCTCAAACAGCGCATGGAGCGTTTGCTCTTGATCCTGCGGATAACGGATTTCCGTATCATTAAAAGAGTAGAGAATTTGCTGTTTCTCTTGCTCCGTTACGATTTGAATATGCTTGGGCAGCATGTGCGGATCGGCAACGACCTGAGCGATGATTTGCTTCATGTGCCCTTCGATGCTGTTCATCCATTCCACCGCATAAACAGCTGCATTAAAGCTAAGCTTGATCAAGAGTTCAGCGCCTGGTGCCACAACGATATTCAAAGGATAATTGGTCTGTTCCTCGACATGCACATCGTTGATAACGAAGCCCAGTGCTCCCTCCCAACCGTTATTTTGCAGCTCTTTGGCGACCGGATAGTTTTCAAAAATAAGGATATGATCGAATAAATCCTGCTTGTGTCCATTCTGGCTCTGAATTTCGTACAAAGGAACGAAATGATTGGCCTCCGAAGCCAGCGCATTGCGCTGAGCTTCGGCAAGCAGACTGCCAAACGATTGCTCATCTTGATAGGAAATGCGTACCGGAATGGTGTTAATAAACAATCCGACCATTTTCTCAATGCCCTTCACCTGCGAGGGGCGTCCGGAAACGACAGAGCCAAACACAACGTCGTTCGTATGGTTATATTTACTAAGAAGCAGTCCCCAAATCGTTTGGAAAACCGTGTTTACCGTCGTCTGACAGCTGCTGGCAAGCTGTGCGATCCGCCCGGTCGTCGTTTCATCAATAACGAAGCTGATCTCTTGCTTTTGATACAAACTGTCCTCAGGTACGAATGCTTTAGGGATATGAACGGATTGCTCGTAGCCGTCCAGATACGTTTGCCAATAGGCCAGCGATTCGTCTTTATCCTGCTTTTCCAGCCACTTGATATAATCGCTAAAAGGGTATACCGCTTCTTGAGGCAGCGTCTTCTCATTCTTCAAAGCTTCATAGATTTGAAAC
The DNA here is from genome assembly GCF_013141785.1 of Paenibacillus germinis. Classification (NCBI taxonomy): domain Bacteria; kingdom Bacillati; phylum Bacillota; class Bacilli; order Caryophanales; family Paenibacillaceae; genus Paenibacillus; species Paenibacillus germinis. The sequence continues at coordinate 20,685 of NZ_WHOC01000143.1, read as the reverse complement.
AGCCGGTTGATGACAATGCCAAGCCCCCACCCGTCCATCAAGATATGATGGTGGCTCCAGATGAACTGATATTCCTGTTCAGCCGTTTGGAATACAGCAATGTACATCGGAACATCCTTGGCCAGATTGTAACGGCCGGCATTCCGTTCGCTGATAAAAGACGCGATGCAGTTCCGCTGCTCGCTTTCATCCAGATGATCGATTTGTTCGAAATGAAGCTGAATCGTTCTTTTGCTTAAAACGACCTGTCTTGGGCGCTGAAGATTTTGATGTACAAAAGCAGTACGTAAAATATCGTTTTCTGCGATTAATTGGTTAAAGCTTTGTTCGAAAAGGCTGACATCGAGCTGCCCGCAAAGTTTTGCTTGCAGCAGATTATGATAGGCGCTCGAGTCTGGATCCATGATTGAATGAAAGAGCATCCCTTCCTGCATGGGAGTGAGCGGATACACTTTTTGGATTGTGTCTGATTTTTTCATTATTCACCTCTAAAGAGTTTGCACTCCGGAATCAAGACTCGAAAATATCAACCAAACCATCCAGTTCTTCCAAGGAAAGCTCATGATCGCCGAGATCACTTGGGGTCAGCTCAGGTCCTTGTTTATTCACGCAGTGCTCCATAATTTCCAGCAGGCGCTTCTTGAAGCTATTTTGCAGTTGTGTAATCGTGGTCTGATTGTACTCCTGGATATTGTAGGAAAAACGAACGCTTAGTTTACCGCCTTGAATCATAGCGGTGACGTCGAGTGTAAACAACCGCTCCGCATCCGGACTCATCGGCTCTCCCATATCATAAGGCGACACTGTAAACCATTTTGTCGTTACGTCCGAGTCGAACTGGCCCAAATAGTTGAAACCAATCTCAGGCTTTGGCGTCAGGTTCAAACGCAGCTCTTCCGGAGACATGAATCTCAGCAGATCGAATCCGATACCCTTGTTCGGTATACGCCTTACGTGCTCTTTGATTCGCTTAATATGGGAGCCCGTATCGTTCGATCCCTTCAAGTCAAGCACAATCGGGAATTGAGCTGTGAACCAACCGACCGTTCTCGATACGTTGACATTACCCTCCAAATCTTCCCTGCCGTGCCCTTCCATATTGACAATCACACTGTCCTGCTTCGTCCAGTCCTGAACGCTTAAGCCTAAAGCCGTCAACAAAATGTCCGGAATGTCAGTATGATAAGCTTGATGAACCTGCTTCAATAACCGTTCGGTCTCTTCCTCATTCAATTCAAAGGCGGTGCTTCGCGTATGAATGAGTTTCATTTCTTCCGCTTTTTTATCTTTCGGCAGCGCAGCCCAGGACAAGTCGTTGATATGCTGCCAGTAATTCTTTTCCTTTACCACTTCTTTACCTGCGGCATAGGCTTTTAGCTGTTCCGTCCAAACTTGATAGGAATCCGTTTTATCCTGAAATAGGATGTCCTCATCGTTCATCGCTTGTTCATACCCTATAGCAAAATCCTCCAGAATAATACGCCAGGAAACGCCATCGACCACGAGGTGGTGCGCGACGATTAGCAGATGGTCACAGCTTATCGTTCTGAACAACGCCAGCTTGATCAAAGGCCCCTCGTTCAAATCAAAGCTTGACTGCAGGCGGCTCGCCTCTTCGGTAATAACCGAAGACTCATCAGCATGGTTCCTTACATCGATCACGTTCAGGTGTACCAAGGGTTCCACCAAACCGCGGATCTGTGCAACGACTCTATCGTTATCTACCCGGAAAACGGTTCTTAGCGCATCATGATGCTGGATAATTTTAGTGAATACTTTGCGGACAACTGACTCCTTAAATCCATGATTACCCTGCAGCATAATCGATTGATTCCAATGATGCATGTCGGTGAATCTCTGGGCGAAGAACCATCGTTGGATGGGAGACAGCTCCAATTCCCCGACAACCATTTCTTGGCTGCTCTTACGGCCTAATGTTTGTACGTAGGAACTAACTTTTTCAATAACGGGATTTTGGAACAAATCCTTCATTTCCAGCATCAAATCATGTTTATACAAACGCGTTGATACCTGAATTGCTTTGATCGAGTCGCCGCCTATCTCAAAGAAATTATTCTTAATGCCGATTGGATGAACGCCCAGCACTTCTTCCCATACTTCCGCAAGCAGACGTTCCAGATCATTTCTAGGCGGTTCATATTCCGTGCCTGTGATGGCTGTGCCCAATTCAGGTTCGGGAAGCACTTTGCGATCAATTTTACCGTTAGGCGTCAGCGGCATTTTTTTTAATTGAATAAAAAACGATGGCACCATGTAATCGGGCAGTGATTCGACTACATGCTCTCTCAGGTTCGATATGGGAGCACTGGATCTGCCTGTGAAATAAGCGCACAAGTAATGGTGTCCATGATGGTCTTCAAGGGCGATGACGATCGCTTCTTGAATCAGGTCGTGATCCAGCATGACAGATTCAATTTCCGATAATTCAATCCGGTATCCTCTGATTTTTACCTGATGGTCGATTCGTCCCAAATACTCGATATTTCCATCAGGCAGCCAGCGAGCAAGGTCGCCGGTATGATAGATATGTTCACTTGGAGCAAACGGATTGTCTGTGAACTTCTCATCCGTCAGTTCCGGCTTATTCACGTATCCTCTGGCCAATCCGACACCGCCTATGCACAATTCGCCAGGTACCCCGATCGGCTGCAGCAGGTTATCTGCGCTCATGATGTACACCTGCGTATTGGGAATCGGGTAACCGATCGGAACTACACCCGTATGCAGGTCTGAATGATTGGCGTTCCAAATGGTCGCACAGATCGTTGTTTCGGTCGGACCGTACGCGTTAATATACTGCACTTTCCCTTCCCACCTGCGGATCAATTCGAATGAGGTGGCGGAGCCGGCAGTGATCACCTTCTTCAGAGAGCTCATCCGCTGCGGATTCAGGTGCGTCATGTAAGTCGGCGGCAAGGTAAGAATGGAGATCCGGTGTTCACTTATATAATCTTCAAACCTAGTGTAATTACCGATGATATCCTTGGACAACACATAGAGCGAAGCTCCCGTCAGCAGCGCCATAAACATTTCCCAAACCGAAGCGTCAAAAGAACTGCTGGCGAATTGTCCTATCCGGTCATCGGCCGTCACACCCAATTGATTCTCAAAAAATGCCTGTAAATTAGCAATACCTGCATGCTCGAGCATAATCCCTTTCGGTTTGCCTGTTGTCCCCGACGTATAGATGATGTAGGCCAAATCGTAGGATATACTTGCTGAGCCCAAGTTGGTGTCCAATTTGAAAGTCAGATCCGTTTCCTCAAGCGCTACAACTTCGCCGGCAAATCCTACTGGACATTCCGCCTTCTGCGTAACAATTAATGACGCTGCGCTATCTTCAAGCATGTATCGAATCCGATCCGCCGGATAATCGATGTCGATCGGCAGATACGCGCCACCGGCTTTAAGAATGGCCAGTATGGTGACGATCATATCCGCGGAACGCTCCATCATGACGCCAACAATGCAGTCTGCGGCGACGCCCTTCTCGCGTAATACCCTCGCTAAGCGGTTTGCCTTGGCATTCAACTGACAGTAAGTCATCCGCTCGTTTTCCCAGACGACAGCCACATGATCCGGTGTCTTTTCCACCTGCCGCTCGACTAGCTCCTGAATCGTGCAGTTCTGCGGGTAATCGGCTTTCGTTTGGTTGAAATCTACGACAATTTGCTTCTTTTCCTCCAAAGAAAGCATGTCAATTTGCGCTAACTGCGCATCAGGCTGATCGGCAATTTCCTGTAAAACACGAACGAAATGCCCTCCTAATCGCTCCATTGTTTCCTGTTTGAACAGCGCCGTGCAGTACTCGATCGTCAATTCCAATCCGTCTTGATCTTCCATGGCAAGCATGGTCAGGTCGAACTTCGATGTCGTATGCGGAACCTCAACCGGAACAAATGTTAATGGCTTGATGCCGATCGATTGGTTCCCGATATTTTGCATAATAAACATCGTATCAAACAGTGGATTGCGGCTTAAATCACGCTGCATCTCCAGCTTTTCCACCAGTGTTTCGAAAGGATAATCTTGATTCTCAAAAGCCATAAGCGCCTGTTCTTTGACTTCGGCCAAAAACTGTCTAAACGACTTGGAACTTTCAGGCCGGTTCCTCATGGCAAGCGTATTGACGAACATCCCAATGACATGTTCCAAATCAGCATGCGATCTGCCGGCAATTGGCGTTCCGACCACAATATCCGTTTGATTAGTGTATTTCGACAGCAATACATTGTAAGCAGCAAGCAGTACCATATAGAGTGTCGTGCCGCTCATCGCCGCCAGCTGATGAAGCTGTCTTAGCAAAGATTTATCCGCTCTGAACGTTACACTGTGTCCCGCGAAGCTGCGCATGGACGGTCTTCCATAATCCATGGGCAGATCAAGCAGCGGAATTTCACCTTCAAACATCGTTAGCCAGTAGGATTCCTGCGCTTTGATCGTTTCCGACTGGAACAAACGGTTTTGCCATGCCGAGAAATCCTTGTATTGAATTCGGAGCTGCCGCAGTGGTTTCATTTGATACAACTGTACGAATTCTTGAATGAAAATACCCATCGACACCCCGTCGGAAATAAGATGGTGCATATCGAACAACAGCAAGTGGCGTTCTTCCTCCAGCTTCACCAGTCCGACTCTGAAGAGAGGCGCGGTCTTCAAGTCAAAAGGCCGGACAAAGCGCTCGATAATCTCATCTATCGTCGGAAGCGAATCTGTCGCATACTCGATGTAATCCACTTGTATCTCGAGATTAGGATGTACCCTCTGGGTCGGTTCTCCGTCGACCGTATCAAACGAAGTGCGCAGCGTTTCATGGCGGTCTACTAAGCTTTGGAAAGCTCCTTCAAACTGCTGGATATCGAGCTTGCCTTCGATCGTCATGGCACCTGGCATGTTATAGGTGGTGCTTCCGCTATCCAGTAAATTCAAGATGAACAATCGCTTCTGCGCAGACGAAAGCGCGTAATACGGCTGCTCCGCCGCCAATTGAATCGACTCGTACCGAGAGAGTCCTGCTCCTTGTAAGTAAGCTGCAAGCTCCTTGACAGAAGCCGTCTCAAAGACAGCTCTCAACGGAACTTCGACCTGAAATTCTTTGTACATTTGAGAGACTAGCGTCATGGCGCTGAGCGAATGGCCTCCAAGGTCAAAGAAGTTATCTAGCAACCCGATTTGTCCGATTTCCAGCAAATCCTGCAGCAAACCAATCAATTTGGCTTCTGCTGCACTAGAAGGAGCAACATATTCTTTTTTGACCATAAGATCCGTATCCGGCTCCGGCAAAGCATGCTTATCTACTTTCCCGTTCGGGGTAAGCGGCATGACTAACAGCTGCATGAAGTACGACGGAACCATATAGGCTGGCAGTTTTTTCCCTAAGTGCGCCTTTAAATCATCAAGTGTAAACACATCATCTGCGGTAATATAAGCGCATAGATACGTATGTCCGCGATGGTCGTCCTTCGCTAACACAACCGTTTCGTTAATGAGCGGATGCTGCAGGATGACGGATTCGATCTCGCCGAGCTCGATGCGGTAACCCCTCACCTTCACCTGTTCGTCCAGACGACCGATGAATTCGATCGTCCCGTCAGGCAATCTGCGGGCAAGATCTCCTGTCTTGTACATCCGTTCATTCCCGTTATCCTCGGCTGCAAACGGGTTCCGCACAAACTTCTCGGCAGTCAGACCCTCGCGGTTTAAGTACCCGCGTGCCAAACCGTTACCGGCAATGCACAACTCGCCAATGACTCCGATAGGCTGCAGACCGCCCTCTCCACTCACAATATAGATTTGCGTACCCATAATCGGTCGCCCAATCGTAATCTCTTTGTTTGGCTCCAGGCCTCTTTCGTACGTTGCTACAACACTGTTCTCCGTTGGTCCATATTCATTCACCAACTCGATGTGCGGGTGAAGCTGCATGCTGCGAGAGACCACGTTATCGGTCACTTTCTCCCCGGCCAACGTTACGATACGAAGCGAGCTTGATTCTTCTTCGCTCATGCACTCGAGCAGCGCTGCATACAAGCTTGGTACACTGATGAAATGCGTGACTAGATGCGCAGCGATTTGCTTTTTCATGAGCAGCGGATCCTTCGCTTCCTCTTCCTGCGCCAGGATGACCGTTGCTCCGGCAATAATCGGCGTGAAGAAGCTGGTCACGAAGCCGTCAAAGGCGAAGGAGAACAACTGCAGCACCGAATCGTTTGTATCCAGCGCGTATTCGACTTTTCTCCACAGCAGATTACTGACAATGCTGGCGTGTTCGATCATGACGCCTTTAGGCATTCCTGTCGTTCCAGATGTGTAAATGATATATACCAGATCAGTGGGATCATTAACCTTCGGCAGATTCGATCCGTCAGCGTTATAATGGCGCTCGTCATGGAGATCGAGCCATTTTCCGTCGAAGGCAGTATGAACATCTTCACTCATGCTTGCGACCAGATGCGACTGACTCAGGACGAGTTTGATGTTACTGTCCTTCAACATGTAGCGAATCCGTTCCACTGGATACTGCGGGTCGATCGGCACATAGGCCCCGCCCGCTTTCAGAATCGCCAGGATACCAACAACCAGTTCTAATGAACGATCCGCCATAATGCCTACACACGACTCAGAAATGACGCCTTGATCGCGGAGTGTCCTCGCCAAACGATTAGCTGCGGAATTTAGCTCCGCATAGGTCAATTGCACACCTGCACAGACGACTGCTGGCTGATCTGGCGTCCTCTCCGCCTGCTCCTCGAACAGCCCGTGCAGTGTCTTGCCTGTAGGCAGATCTGTCTTTGTTTCATTAAATGTAACAAGCAATTGGTGCTGTTCCGCTTCGTTCAACACCGTCATGTCAGCCAGACAGATATCCGCGTTATTAACCGCAGACTGTAACAATTGAACGAAATGTCGTCCGATCCGTTCCACCGTTGCTTTCTTAAACAATTTGACGCCGTAATCAATAAACAATTCTAATTCGCCATTTACTTCTCTGGCTTCAAATGTCAGGTCAAATTTGGCAATGCCGTCATGCATAGCTGATGCAACCAATTTCAAGTCATCGCTTGAGCTAACCGATTGTGAGTGCGTCTCGATGTTCTGCAGGATAAACATCGTATCGAACAACGGGTTACGGCTTAGATCCCGAGCCACGCCAATGTGTTCCACCAGCCGCTCAAACGGGTAATCCTGATTCGTATAGGCTTCCAGCGCACGATGCTTCACATCGGCTATTAACTCACGGAAGGTTTTTTCCGCATTGACACGATTCCGCATAGCCAGCGTATTAACGAACATCCCGAGCACGCCCTCTGTGTCCGGATGCGATCTCCCCGCAATTGGGGTTCCGACTACGAACTCTTGTTGCCCAGTGTATTTGGCTAAAAGCACGTTGTATGCGGCTAGGAGCACCATAAAAAGAGTACTGTCCGTTTGCGCAGCAAGCTGGCCAAGCTGCTTGCAGAGCTCACTTCCGACGACGATATAAACACGATCGCCTTCAAAACTTTGCACGGCAGGTCTAACAAAATCAGCCGGCAGATTGAGCACCGGAATTTCGCCGGCAAATGCGTCTAACCAATAGGTCTCTTGCTTTTTAAAATGATCCGTTTCGAACCAGGCATTTTGCCATACGGCAAAGTCTTTATATTGAATCCCTGGATCAGAAAGGCGCTCACCCTTGTATAACCGCATCCATTCATCCATCATAATGCCCATGGATACACCGTCTGAGATGATATGATGCATATCAACAAGGAATAAGTGCCGCCCATCGGCAAGTTTGGCCAGACCTGCTCTAAGGAGCGGAGCTCTGTTTAATTTAAATGGACGCACAAACCCTTTTGCGAACTCTGCAAGTTCGGATTCATTGGCGTTGATGGTTTCAACGATAGTTTCGACCGAGAATTCAATGTCCGTATGAATTTGCTGCACCGGCTCGCCGTGAATCGTTTCAAAGGAAGTTCGCAGTATCTCATGTCTGGCAATAAGCTCCTTCAAAGCTGCTTCCAGTCTAGTCACATCTAACTCGCCATCAAGAATGAAAGCCTCTGGCATGTTATATCCGGTACCTGCGCCTTCAAACTCACTGAGAATGTACATCCGTTTTTGTGCTGAGGATACAGGATAAAAGTCCTGTTCATCCATCACCCGCCCAATGGATACATAGGCCTCTTTTACGGCCGTTTGGATATACACAGCGATCGCTTCGACGATCGGTGTATCAAACAATACCTTTAAAGGGACTTCCACTTGGTAAGCCTTGTGCATCGCGGAAATAAGCGACATCGCCTTTAGTGAATGGCCACCTAGTGCAAAGAAATCGTCCATCACCCCGACCTGGCCGCAGCCGAGCACCTCCTGCCAAATTTGCGCAAGTCCCGCTTCCAATTCTGTTCTCGGCGCCACGTAGGCCGTGCCCGAGTCCAGCCCGCCTTCCGGCTTCGGCAGCGCTTTGCGGTCGATTTTGCCGTTGGCTGTAAGCGGAATTTTGTCCAGTTTCACAAAATGCGACGGGATCATGTACGCCGGCAAATCGCTGCCGATATGCGCCCTTAACTCGGATACGGTTACTTCACCGTCTGAGATGAAGTAGGCGCACAGGAACTTTTGCCCCTGTTCGTCATCCTGCGCCAGCACCGTCGATTCCTTGATCCGTTCGTGCCTCAGCATCTGTGTTTCGATCTCGCCGAGCTCTATGCGATGCCCTCGGATCTTCACCTGATGGTCGATTCGTCCGTAGTATTCCATCTCGCCGTTCGGCAGCAGACGCGCAAGGTCACCGGTTCGATACAACCGTTCCTCCGGTTTGTAAGGATTCGCAACGAATCGCTCTGCTGTCAGCTCCTCGCGGTTCAAATATCCGCGGGCGACGCCGTCTCCACCCACATACAGCTCGCCGACAACGCCGATCGGCACCAGCCTGCGCTGCGCGTCGAAGATGTAGCTCGTCAGCGTCGGAATCGGACGACCAATGTTGCTTAGATTCGTTTCGATTTCGCGATCCGTTATTTCTTTATAAGTAACGTGAACTGTCGTTTCTGTAATTCCGTACATATTGATCAGCTGCGTATCCGGATACTTCATCTTCCACGGGCTCAGCATGACCGGATTCAATGCTTCCCCACCGAAGATGACGCAGCGGACGGCTAGCCCCTTGCCCGTTTGCTGCAATTCCTCTTGGATCAGCGTGTAGAACGCGGTTGGCGTTTGATTCAGTATCGTCACTTGCTCCTGCCGCAGCAGCTGGGCGAATGCTTTCGGGTTTTGTGCGGTCGTCTTTGGCACAACCACACACCTGCCGCCATACAGCAGCGCCCCGTACATTTCCCACACCGAGAAATCAAAGCAGAAGGAGTGGAATACCGTCCACACGTCACGTTCATTAAAATCGAACTGCAATTGATCATGAACGAGCAAACGCACGACATTCTGATGCTCGATCATAACGCCCTTCGGCTTGCCGGTCGTACCGGATGTATAGATAATATAGGCCATATCATGCGGTCCATTCACCGGTTCCAAATCTGCAGAATCCCAGGCATACAGCTCTACATCGCTCATGTCCAGCATGACTCCGTCATAAGGCACCTTGCCAGCCAAATGCGGCTGCGTCAGCAGGACACGCGCCCCGCTGTCCATTAGCATGAACTGCGTACGATCCTGCGGATAGTCCGGATCGAGCGGTACATAAGCGCCGCCGGCTTTGAGCGTCGCAAGGATGCCGACGATCATATCGAGTGAGCGTTCGACAAGCAGGCCGACCCTAACATCAGGCCCCACTCCGTGGCTGCGAAGTACGCAAGCCAAACTATTTGCGCGTTCATTCAGCTGGCGGTACGTCAGCTGTTCCTCGCCACAAGATGCAGCGATGCGCTCCGGCGTTCTTTGCACCTGCTCCTCGAACAGACCGTGAATCGTTTGATCCTGCGGGAACGCCGCCCCTGTCTGGTTGAATTCATCCAGCAATTGCGTTTTTTCCACATCAGAGAGCATGTCGATATCGCCTAATTGGATATCTGAATTCGCTGATACGGCTTGAAGAATTTGCAGAAAATGCTGTGCCAGCCTTTCTGCAGTCGCACGATGGAATAAGGCTGTGCCATATTCGAGATGGAACGCGATCCCATCTTCCCCTTCAGCAGCTTCGAGCGACAGATCGAATTTCGCTACGTTTCTGTCTAAACTGTAAGGTGAGAATGTCAGATCGGCGATTCGAATATCTTCATCTCCCGTATTTTGAAGCACGAACAAGACATCAAACAGCGGATTGCGGCTTAAGTCGCGTCGAACGTTCAGCTTATCAACCAACTCTTCGAAAGGATAATCTTGATTTTCAAAGGACCTCAGAGATGTTTCCTTTACCTCCGTCAAAAATTGTTTGAACGATTTACCAGCCTCCGGATGGTTTCTAATTGCCAGCGTGTTGACGAACATTCCGATTGTGCGTTCCACATCTGCATGCGGCCTTCCGGCGATTGGCGAACCGATGATGATATCCTCTTGACCGGAATATTTGGCCATGAGCACGTTGTAGGCTGCGAGCAGTACCATGTACAGCGTCGTACCGGATTCCGCCGCTAGTTTGTGCAGTTCCTGCATTAGCACCTTGCCGGAATCAAATATGACGCGATCGCCATCAAAGCTTTGTACGGGCGGTCTTACATAGTCGGTCGGCCAATCAAGCACTGGAATTTCACCGGCAAAAGCGTCGAGCCAGTATGCTTCTTGGCGCTTCAAATCCTCACTTTGCAGCCGTTCGTTCTGCCATACGGCAAAATCTTTGTATTGTATGCGGAGCTCAGGCAAACTTGCCCTCTCATACAGAGCGGTAATTTCACGAATGAGCACCGAAACGGAAATTCCATCCGAGATGATGTGATGCATATCGCACAGCAGCACATGGCGTTCCGCAGCCAATCGTACAAGACCGACCCGCAAGAGCGGCGCCTGACTTAAATTGAACGGCTTGATGAAATCGCGAACCATTGCAGCTACGTTCTCTTCATTCGCTTCCATAACTTCAACGTCGAATGATACATGTGCATGCACCTTTTGTACCGGCACGCCATCCACCGTATGCAGCGAAGTGCGAAGCGCTTCGTGGCGCAGAATCAGTCCCCGGAATGCTTCTGTGAACCGTTCAAGGTCCAGCTTTCCTTCAACCAGCATCACATCCGCCATATTATAGCTTGTGCCTGTTTCATCCAGTTGATGGATGACGTACATCCGCTTCTGTGCTGATGATACGGGATAGAAATCCTGCTCTGGCACAGGCGCAATTGCTGAATAGCTCTTCTCATCCAAATCGATCATGTAAGCTGAGACAGCAGCAATCGTCGGATTCTGGAACAAAGTACGCAGCGGTATTTCTACACCGCAAGCTCTGTGCATTTGCGAGATGAGCATCATCGCTTTCAGTGAGTGACCCCCGAGCTGGAAGAAATCGTCATAAATGCCGATTTGGTCGATACCAAGCACCTCTTGCCATACAGAAGCAAGCTTCGCTTCCATGACATTCGTCGGTGCAGCAAAAGTGGTTCCTAATTGAACGCTGCCTTCGAGTGCCGCCAGTGCTTTGCGGTCCAGTTTACCGTTTGGCGTAAGCGGCATTTTATCCAGCTGCACGAAATGGGACGGGACCATGTAAGCTGGCTGCTGGCCTGTCAAGTGTTCGCGAAGCTCCGGAATCGTCAGCGTTCCGTCCGCAACGAGATAGGCGCACAAATATTTTTGCTGCGCTTGGTCATCTTTGGCGATAACAACGGCTTCCTTGACGCTTTCATGCTTCAGCAGGCCCGCTTCGATTTCTCCGAGCTCGATGCGGTATCCTCTAATTTTCACCTGATGGTCGCCCCTGCCAAGGAATTGCATGTTGCCGTCCGGCATCCATCTGGCCATATCCCCTGTGCGATACATGCGTTCACCGGATTCAAACGGATTATCAACAAACTTGTCTGCAGTCAACTCAGGCTGATTGTAATAACCCCGGGCAACCCCGATTCCGCCGATACACAGCTCGCCAATGACACCAACCGGCTGCAGACTCAGTTGCGGGTCAAGCACATAAAACTTCATATTCGGCAGCGGCTTCCCAATCGGCACATTGCCGAAATACGGCAGTGATGCATCGGTGTGTTCGTAGAAGCTGGAATCGATACAAGCTTCCGTCACACCGTAGCTGTTCACAATCCGCATCATATGACCGAATCGTGCTTGCAGATTGGTAAAATCTTCAGCAGAGCAGCTGTCCGATCCCAAAATAAGCAATTTCAGCTGACTCATGTCCAAGCCGTGATCGTAAATATATTGCATCAACGGTACGATCAGCGCCGGCGTCGATTCAAAAATATTGATTTCATAGTTCTTAATCAGCGAGTATATCGAAGCTGGATCGAGCTTTACATCATTTGGACAAATGATCAGCTTACCGCCGTTCAGCAGCGCTCGCGCCATGTCCCCGGCAAATACGTCGAATGCAAAGCTCGCCATCTGCAGCAGGCTAACCTGGAACGTATCCAGTTTGTATGCCTCTCTCCAGGCGAAAGCAACATTCGTGTAGCTGCCGTGTTCGATCATTACGCCTTTTGGTTTCCCAGTCGTTCCCGAAGTATAGATGATATAGGCCAGTTGATTCTCTCTGTTAACAATTCCGAGATTGGTTGAAGCCTCGGAGTACAAGCCATTATCCTCAAAACATACAATTTCTTTATCAAAAGATACCCGGCGTGCAATCGCGCGCTGAGACAATAATAGTTCCGCACGGCTGTCTGCCAGCATGTATCCAATCCGTTCATCCGGATACTCGGGATCAATCGGCAAATACGTAGCTCCCGCTTTCCAAACAGCGAGCACGCCGATGATCATGTCAATCGAACGATCAACCATAATCCCTACGACGCTTTCCGATTGAATTCCTTTGGTAAGGAGCTTCCGCGCAAGCTGATTCGCCATGCTGTTAAGCGTCCTGTAGGTAAGCAGCTCCTCTTCACAAACTACCGCTACATGATTAGGTGTTTTCTTCGCTTGTTCTTCAAAAAGCTCTGTGAACGTTTTGCCGGATGGATACGCCCGCTCCGTCTCATTGAACCCTTTCAAGAGCAGCCGGTTTTCATCCCCCGTTACCATTGTAATATCAGCTAGTGTGATATCCGGACATTCCGTAACAGACTTCAAAATTTCGATATAATGCCCAGCCAGACGTTCCATCGTCGACTTTGCAAACAGCTTCGTACAATACTCCAGTTGGAATACAAGTTCCAGTTCCTTCTCCGTTGCTTCCAGTGACAGATCGAATTTAGCGATACGGTTATCCAAAATGTAGGTTACGAAGGTTAATGAGTCGCCCATCTCCAGCATCATCAGGTCTTTCATCTGAAGGCTGAACATCGTATCGAACAAAGGGTTCCTGCTCATATCTCGTGCTACATCCAGCTTTTCCACCAACATCTCAAACGGGTAATCCTGATGTTCAAAAGCGTGCAATGCGTTTTGCTTCACATCTTCCAAGAAATTGCGGAAGCTTAAGGCCGGGATCGGCCGGTTGCGGAGAGCAATCGTATTAACGAACATTCCGATCGTATGCTCCACATCAGGGTGAGGTCTGCCTGCCACCGGTGTGCCCACAACGATATCGTCTTGACTTCCATATTTAGCGAGAAGCACGTTGTACGCCGCAAGCAGCAGCATGTACATTGTCGTGCCCGTTTCTGCGGCAAGACGGTTTAGCCGCGTCATCAATTGATGACCCGTACCAAATATGATGCTGTCACCTTCAAAGCTTTGAACAGACGGTCGCGGAAAATCGGCTGGCATATTAAGTACAGGAATATCACCAGCAAAAGCTTCCAGCCAATAGGCTTCCTTCTTTTTCATTGCGCCTGACTGGAAAAATTCGTTCTGCCAAACCGCGAAGTCCCTATATGGCACCGGCGCCGCAGCAGGCTCTAAGCCACGGTATAAGTCCGCCAATTCACGAATGAGAATCTCGATCGACAATGCATCGGAAATGATGTGATGCATATCAAACAAGAAAAGGTGGCGATTTTCACCGATCTTTGCAAGTCCTATTCGGATTAGCGGGGCTTGATCCAGTTTAAATGGCTGGACAAACTTGGATACGAGAAAATCAATAGAATCATCAGACCTTTGTAAATCATGTTGAATGGTAAAATTGATGTGGTTGTGTACTTTTTGTACAGGGTGTCCATCGATGGTGTGAAAGGAAGTGCGAAGCATGTCGTGACGAACAGCCAATCGGTTAAAGGCAACTTCCAATTGTCTTGGATCCAAAGGTCCTTCGACGGTAAAAACGCCAGGCATATTATAAGTCGTTCCCGTGCCTTCGAATTGGTTCAACACATAAAGTCGCTTCTGAGATGAGGATAGGGGGTAATATTCTTGTTGTCCCGCAGGTAAAATTGTGGTGTATGTACCTTTGCTAGCTTGATCGATATATGGTGAAATTGCAGTAATCGTCGGCGTCTCAAACAAAACGCGAAGCGGCAGCTCTACATGAAATAACTGATGAATGCGCGAAATGATCTGCATGGCTTTTAAGGAATGGCCGCCCAGCTCAAAAAAATTGTCCTGCACGCCGATTCGTTCCTGCTCCAATATTTCTTGCCAGATAGTAACAAGCTTTTCTTCCGTATCGCTGCTTGGCGGCATATATTCACGGCCAGTTACAGCGAGCCCTGCAGGCTTAGGCAGCGCTTTGCGATCTATCTTTCCGTTCCCAGTGATTAGCATTCTATCCAAATGTACAAAATGGGAAGGGACCATATACGCTGGAAGCTCCAGCGCTAGGTGCATGCGCAGTTCAGAAACCGTCAGCTCCATCTCGCTAATCAGATACGCGCACAAATATTTTTGCGCCTGCGCATCGTCGAGTGCGATAACGGTAACCTCATGAATCATGGGGTGCTCAAGCAATCTCGTTTCGATTTCGCCCAATTCGATGCGGTGTCCGCGGATTTTCACCTGATTGTCGATCCGGCCCAAATACGCCATTTCTCCGTTCGGGAGCATTTTCGCCAAATCGCCCGTTTTATATAATCGTTCCCCGGGCTTATACAGGTTCATGATGAAACGCTCCTGCGTCAGTTCATCACGGTTCAAATAGCCTCGGGCTACACCCGCTCCGCCGACATACATTTCGCCCGTAACACCCATGGGTACTAATTTCCTGTTTTGGTCAAAAATATAACAGGTCAACGTCGGAATTGGCGAACCGATATTACTTACATTCGTATCGATTTCCTGTTCGCCAATCTCTTTGAACGTAACATGCACCGTTGTTTCTGTAATGCCGTACATATTAATCAGCTTCGTCTCAGGATACTTGTTCCGCCATGGTTTTAGCATACTCGGGTTAAGCGCCTCACCGCCAAATATGACGTAACGGATTGCCAGCAAGCTGTCTTCCTGCAGCAGCTCTTCATTGATCAACGAATAAAATGCTGTAGGCGTCTGATTTAGCACAGTTACTTTTTCATCTCGGAGCAGCTGAGTAAATTCCTTCGGATTTTGCGCAATAATCCTCGGAATCACCACACATTTACCCCCGTACAAGAGGGCGCCATACATCTCCCATACCGAAAAATCAAAGCTAAACGAATGGAACGTGGTCCATACGTCATTCTCGCTAAAGTCAAACTGCAGCTTGTCGTTAAACAGCAGACGGACCACGTTACGATGTTCGATCATTACACCCTTTGGCTTTCCAGTCGTACCGGAGGTGTAAATGATATAAGCCATGTCGGATGGCTGATTTACGATCGACAAATTGGAACTATCAACAGAGGAAAGCAGCTCCGTATCGATGATCAAAACAGTCCCCGCGAAAGTCATTCTTTCCTGCCACTGCACTTCAGTCAGTAATACCAGTGCCCCACAGTCCTCAAGCATAAACTGGATTCGCTCTTCCGGATAATCAGGATCCAGAGGCACATACGCTCCACCCGCTTTAAGTATCGCGATAATGCCTACGATCATTTCCACAGAACGATCCACCATAAGACCAACCCGATCGTCAGGCTTCACACCCCGATCGCGAAGCATTCTCGCCAAACGGTTGGCACGTTCGTTCAGCTCCCGATATGTAAGACTTTCGGTACCGAACACGACCGCAATGCGATCCGGCACCCTTTCCGCCTGTTCTTCAAACATCCCATGTATGGTTTGATCCATTGGATAATTAGCTTCAACACCAGATAAAACATGCAGCAGCTGGTTTTTTTGCTGCTCATTGCAAAGCTCCAGCTCAAGCAATGGTTTGCCCGGATTGTCTAATACATCCTTTAGAAGCACAAGCATGTGCTCAAACATGGAGAAGATTTCTTCACTCGTAAATAAGCCTGTACGATAATCGATGTCCAGCTGCAGCTGGTCTATATCCATACGATCTTTGATATGTATGATGAAATCGTTGGCTTCGTGCCCATTGCCAAACGGTTCCGTAACGTATTCGATCTGTTCTTTTTTCTGCCATTCCATGACTTGGTATTCCACGAATACACCAAACAGTCTGCTGATATCGATGTGCTTTTCCCGCAATTCGTTGACCAATACGTTATAGGGGTATTTTTGATATCTGAAAATGTTCATCTGCTTTTTGCCGACTTTGCGGATAAACGACAGTGCATCTAGCTCAGGCTCCACCTGCATTCGAAAAGGTGTCGTGCTAACGAACATACCCATCATATTTTTTTCTTTCGCGTTCGTCCGATTGGAGAAATTGGTACCGAGAACAATATCCTCATGAGAGGTGACGCGATAAATATATGTGTACAGCATGGCGACAAACAACGTAAAAACACTGACGTTATGTTCTTTGCAAAATCTCACAATGTCATCACGAAGCGTTTGAGGAATAATGATCGATTCTCTCGCTGCTTCGGTGCTTACACGGTATAAATCGTATGTTTTCAAACTCGTAAATTCCGGGATTGTCTGGAATTCCTCATGCCAAAATTTTTGATCTTTCAGGTAACGGTCCGATGATTCATAGTCCGGCTCATTCCGAACGTAGTCCACGTACGACGGACGATTCTCTTGAACGGTGTCCTCACCCTTCACAAGGCCTACGTAGATATCGATGATTTCGTTAACGACAAGCACCATAGATATCCCGTCTGATATCAGATGATGAATTTTAATATATACCCGACCCTCGTCACCACTAATTTTGAATATAGCGAACTCAAACAAATCAGCATCATGCAGCTGAAAAGGCTGCTTCATCTCTCTTTCGCCCCATTGCCGTACCGCTTCGCTGGCATCATCAAGGCTGCTGTAATCGTAGAATGGTATTTCGAAGGGTACGAATTCAGTCATATATTGACGCGGTTCGCTGCTGTGCTGGTCTACCACACGTAAACGAATCGTATCGTTCAACCTGACGAAGTCGTGAATCGCTTGCGCTAACAGCCCGTAATTCAATCGTGCGTCTTTCAGATTAAACGTACCGCCTAGATTGGAAATACTCGTGCCCGGATAAAATTTCTCCGTATACCAAATTCTTTTTTGCGCATGAGTTAACGGGTGAGTCGGTTGGTTCGACATTGGGTTCCCTCCACCATGTTTAATAGTTCTCTACAGCCAAATTACGTTACCGGTGTGAACGACTTGCTTTTGGGTCGGTTTCGCAGGGACTTTGTGAAAGCTATCGTAAACCGTCTGCATGATGTTTTCTTGTTGGTTGTGCAGAAAAAAATGATCTCCATCAAACATATGTAGAAAAAATTCGTTATTGGTTTGTTCATTCCAAGCTGCCAAGGAAGCAACGCTCACATCATAATCGGCATTCCCGCCGAATGCGGATATCGGACAACGCAGCGGTTGATCCTGGATGTAAGAATACGTCTCACATACTTCAAAGTCGGCCCTCAGCCTCGGCATCAGCAGCTGCATCAATTCGTCATGCTGCAGTACCGACTCTGGCGTGCCATTCATGCGTTTCAATTCCATTTTGAACTCATCATCTGGAAGTTGGTGAAGCTTTTTCTTCGTATAAGGTAGCCCAGGGCCAGAACGTCCTGAAACAAATAGATGAACAGGCTGTTTCCCATATTTTCTATTAATTTGGCGGGCTGTTTCATAAGCAATCAATGCGCCCATACTATGACCGAAAAATACAAAAGGCGTTTGAAGCAACGGCCCAATTTCCACAACAATCGCTTGGACAATTTGCGACAATGAGGTCATTGGGGATTCAAGTCCCCTACTCTCTCTGCCAGGTAACTGAACGGGGCACACCTCAACATCCTTTGGGAAAAAACGGGACCATTCACGAAATACCGAAGCTCCTCCTCCAGCGTATGGAAAGCAAAACAATCGAAGGTTGGCACGGGAATTCACATTTGCATTTAAGAACCATGAATGAAGTTTGGTTGTCATATCTTTACCTCTTCCACTCTAATAAATTGTTTTTATAATAAAAAGAACACTTCTAACCTAGAAAATTGCTATTTCCCCCCTGTCCAGAAACGTACACCTGACCTCTTTAAAGTTAATGCTGAATTATTAGCGTAGTGTTAACTGAATAAGAAATATTTATAAAGAAAATAATGGTAAATATTAAAGTTTATGTGAACGAATTGTTAATTACAGGAAAGTTAACATGGTGAAATATCGGGATGTAACCTGCATTAAACCCCCAATAACAGTAGAGAAAAGCCTATTTGGACCAAACTCTTCTGTTATTTAGATTAAAATTATCTTTATAAAAATAAATTATAATGCATGTAAAAGCCCCATCTTCATAAACAATTAAAATACATAAATAGGAAAATAATGAGATAATTGAATCGGCTGGCCAGCCCATTTGATTACTATTAAGAAATGAGAGGAATGAAATCATGAAGAAATTTGCCACTTCCATCATGCTAGCTTTCATACTGGTCATAAGCTTCGTTATCGCGCCTGCCTCCGCTGCCGTTTCTAACCCGAACTTGAACCGTGTCCCAGGCACATGGTCACCGGGAGTAACCCCAGCCAACTTGAATTCGAAATTGCCTGTCATTTTATTCGTACAAGGACTCGGGGGCAATGCAGGATCTTGGTATGACACCAATGATATGTATCAAACAGCTTACAATAACGGCTATCAGACTGCTTTTATCGAACTGAACGATTCGGCCGGAACTCCCAAAAATATGTGGGACAATGGACAGCTGTTAGCTCAAAAAATTGCAGTCATCTCCCAATACTTTAATAAGAAACTTGTGATCGTCGCACACAGCAAAGGAGGTGTGGATACGCAAGCTGCTCTTGTGCACTACAATGCCTATCCTTACGTTACAAATGTGATTACACTGAGCTCTCCGCATCATGGTTCTGAGTTAGCCGATCTTGCTTATTCAAGCTGGGCGGGGTGGCTAGCCGACCTCATCGGCTACAAAAACGACGCCACTTATTCCATGCAAACCTCCTACATGAACTACTTCCGCTCTGTTACCGATTCGAACCCTAATAGTTCTTACAATAAGTTCTATACATTGGCTGGAAAAGGCTGGGCCGCATCACCTAGCAGCTCTTATTTTGCCGGCGGTCTTTACTTGTCGCTATTCGGAAATAACGACGGCGTTGTTACTGTAAACAGTTCCTATGTGCCTAAGGGCACTATGGTCAAGATCGGAGATTGGGATCATAATACGATCCGCAAAGGATCTACCACGTTTTCTTTATTCAAACCGTTTTTAACAGCTACTAGCACAGCATCGGCAAAAGCTGCTGTTCCTAGCGACCTCGTCACGATTGCAAGTAATAAACCATCTGATGCTTCGCAAGAAAATACTGTTGGGACAGCAAGTAATTTATTAGTACGTGGCGGAGCACACAATGGAACTGCCAGCGAAAGCTTTCTTGTTGAAAACGACGTTAAAAGCATTACCGTTGACTGGATCTCCGATCAGAAAGCAGATCAAGTGGAACTAATTCCCCCTACAGGTGGGCAAACGAGCGTAAAAGTCAAAACTTATCAAGACGAGCAGGTGTTCAAAAACGCTTGGCATCACATTGCCGTGGTGAATAATCCCAAACAGGGAGAATGGACACTTAAGACTCACAGCGTTAATTCAGGCGGCTACCTGATGACAGTCCGATACGACTCAGATTTGGACAAATCCATCCGATTGAAGCTAAACGATGACAAGACAAAGATTCAGGTCGAGCGCGATAAGGCTTCATTGCAAGGAGACAAGCTTAAGGTCCAATATCAAGTTGACTTTACTCCTGAGGGCAGCAACGCCGACAAAAAACAAACAACCAAATTAAAAAATCTCGCAACCATCGATTCGGACAGTAATGTAAATCTATCTGATGTAAGCAGTCCAGGTGTCTACCAAGCTTCATTCGTCGTAAAGGGACAAACAGCAAAGGGTGTACCTTTCGAAAGAACACTGATTCGTTCCATTTACATTGATGAGAAAGGTGACAGACACTAAACCATTCATGAAAAAACGGCTCTTTCGCATCGTTGAACAGTGACCCCTTTCATGGACCCTTAAAAGAATGATCCTAGATTAAGCTGTTAAAAGATGGCTCCGGTATGCGCCGGGAGTCATCTTTTTTATGTCCATTGAGTACGATGGGCTACAGTGATTACCAATGTTGTAGTTTCTGCAACAATTCACATGGCTAAAGGCTATTTTGCTAGTAAAAGTTGTA
>NZ_WHOC01000142.1:0-93219 GCF_013141785.1 Paenibacillus germinis | reverse complement strand
AGTACAACTCACAACCAACGAAACCACCCATATCTTCCCAATGCACTGGGCGCTCGTCGTATCGCCGCCGCATGGCGGTGTCAATTCCCGCTTGTTCAGGTCGGAAATACCCATAGTTTGCAAAGTTGGTATTCCCATTAACTGCAACATCGAAATTCGACCATCTACCACTTGGATAAATGTGAGAAAACACTTATCATCTTTAGGCTGAAGCTTCCGATGAAGCACTTGCGACTCCGTATTTCAATCACGATTGAGCTGTTTATTAACGTAAAGGGGCTGTTCTCAAGTAATCTACTTGTGGACAGCCCCTTAAGCCTATTTACCTTCCAGAATACCCGATTCGGTATTCATAACGAAAATTCATACTTCCATTGGATTTTTCCAATGGAAGTAGCAGCCGGACTGCGAAATTCACAAAGTGGGAGCTACATTTTCCAAATATGACTTTGGAGGCAGTCCTTATCGTCTTAACCTATAACAACACGATCCAAAAGCTCTGCAATTACTCAGCAGTCTTATCCTTTCACAGCAGACCCTACAGTCAACGCTTTCTCCACTTGCTCACTAAAGAGTACATACACAAGCACGGTCGGCAGGCTCGCAATCGTCATCGCCGCGCCCATCGCCCCCCAATTGGTGGTGAACTGACCTTGGAAGAAGAGCAGTCCGAGCGGCAAGGTTTTCAGGGATTCCTTGGTAATCAAAATTAACGCCATCGTAAATTCATTCCATGCCGACAAGAAGACGAAGATCACCATCGTTGCTATTGCAGGTTTAATAATCGGCAATATGATCGTATAGAAGGTCCGGTAAATGCTGGCACCATCCATACAAGCTGATTCTTCCAACTCAACCGGAATACTCCGGAAAAAGCCATAGAAAACCATGCTGGAGAATGAAATATTGAAAGCAATATAAGGAACGATCAGCGCCCAATACGTGTTCGCCAAATGGAACTCACGTACGAGAATCGCCAGTGGAATCATGATAACTTGCACGGGAATGAACATCCCAATCACGACATAAATACGAGCAGCTTCCTTCCACCTCCATTGCATTCTGGCAACGGCATAGGAGAACGTAACCGAAAGTACAATTGTACCAACAACAGTCGCCGCTGCTACCAGCAAGCTGTTGCTGAAGTAGACTGGAACATTGAACCTTGACCAAGCATCCACATAGTTCTCGAATCGTAGATGCGTCGGGAAACCGAATGGATTCGAGACGAAAATTTCATTGTTATTTTTAAGCGAATAAAAGACCATCCACAGCAGTGGATACACCGACAACCCCGCATATACCCACAAGAAGATGCCCAGGAGCGGATTCTTTTTACGCAATTTGAGTATTCCGTTCATCTGTCATCCCCCTTAAAATGTAATCCGTTCTCTTGCGATCAGTCGGTTAATAGCCAAAGTCACAATCAAGCATTCGATGACCAGGAAAGCAGCCGCGGCGCTTCCATAGCCGAATTCACCAACACGGAACGCTGAGCGGTACATCAGATAGGTCAATGTGTACGTGGAATTCCCTGGTCCCCCACCGGTCATTATGAACATGTTGGCGAAAGCATTCAATCCGCCTGTAATCGCAAGGACCAAACAAAACTTATATGTTTCAGCCAGCATTGGTATCGTTATGGCCATGTGCGCCTTGAACTTGGATGCTCCATCAATACGTGCTGCCTCTAGATATTGCTCCGGAACGGACTTTACAGCCGCCAGCAGCAATGCGAACTGGTAACCCATGTACTGCCAAGCATTCACGAACGCAATAGCGAAAATCGCTGTTTTGTTGTTCGTCAACCAATCCTGACGATACGAGATGCCGAGCGCTTCAAATATTTTATTAATCAAGCCATACTCACTGTTATACATCGCCAACCACAGTTGACATACCACCGTAATGGAAAGAACCACAGGAATGAAGTAGCTAATTCTTAGAAACTTGCTTCCTCTGAACCCTTCTGCGACGGCAAAAGCAAGTATGGTACCAATCCCGATTTGCACAAAAGCCAGAATACCGGCAAAAATGAAACCGTTATAAAGCGATGTGTAGAAAATGCTGTCTTGAAACAGTCGAATGTAGTTATCCAGAAAAATAAAAGTGCCTTCGCTTAATCCATCCCATTCGAATGTACTGCGATAAAAAGTTTGCAAAATCGGATAAAACACAATAACTGTATACAAAAGGAGTGCCGGCAGTGTGAAAAGCATAATAGCCGCCTTATTTCCCATGAATTTGCGCATGTCATCACTTCCTTTTTTTAGTAGAAAACTCACACCGGCTCAGAGCGATCCAGTGTGAGTCTCCTTTTCCATAGAAACTTCGGTTATTTCGCTGTTACTGCCGCTTTATTCAAATCCTTCACGAATTGATCCGCTGTATAATTACCTGTCATCAGGTTTTGCGTGGCATCTTCAAGCGCTGCTTTGAACTTAGGATTGGACAATCCCCATGAGAACGCTGTTGTGCTTGTGATTTTGGGAATATCTTTGGAAAGCTGTTCCATCATCGGAGGGAACTGTTTCACAATCGGTTTATCCACTTTGGTAGCTACGATTGGATTGCTGCGGTTTGTGAACTTGTACTCCGCATATTTCAAGGAAATGAAGGATGCCACTTTCGCTGCAAGTTCTTTATCCTTGGTGTTTGCAGATACGGCATATCCACCAGGCCCGCCGCTGCCGCTGAATGCTGTTTTACCTTTTTCATAAGCTGCTGCATCAGCAGCTGGAATGTACATGTAGCCAGCTTTGTCACCAAGAGCTTTCGTAGCCGCTTCAATTTCCCATTGACCGTTAATGAACATCGCTGCTTTACCTTCATGAAAGAGAGCTGCTGCTTGATCGTAGTTCAAGTTCGTAGCGCCTTTTGGCAGCATGCCTGCTTTAACCAGCTCGATGAGTTTTTCAGCAGCTGTTTTGTAAGCAGCATCATCTGCTTTGGCAAGACCTTTATCAAGCTTCGTCACACCAGCTGGTTCAGCGCGTGAAACGAACATGTCATAAAGAGCTACGCAGGGCCATTTTTCTTTCGCAAAAATGGAAAGTGGCGTAATGCCTTTCCCGTTGAACGCTTTAACAGCCGTCATCATTTCATCATAGGTAGTCGGCACTTTCACACCATTTTGTTGGAACAAATCTTTGTTGTAGTAAAGCAGTGCTACTTCATTACCCGCATAAGGGAATGCGTAAGTGTGGCCGTCATCGGTTGCAAGTGTATTCATTGCGCTTGGTTGCATTTTGTCTTTGAAGCCAAATTTAGTTACGTACTCATCCAGAACTAGAATATTATTGGATTTCTTAAACGTATCGATAATGTCTAATCCTGCTCCGAAAATGTCAGGCAGATTACCTGTAGCTGCATAGGTTTTCAGCTTCTGGCCATCATCTTGAGCTTGAATATCGAGCTCTAGCTCAACATTCGGCATTTCTTTTTTCAATTCGGCAACGGCATAGTCATAAGGTGTTTTCGTATCTTCATCTGCGTACTGGGCATAAATTCTAAGTTTGACCGGCTTGGTATCCGTCTTCACGGGTGCTGCTGCTGTTGCTGCAGCCGTTGGCGCGCTAGTTGCACCAGCATCTTTTGTTGTGTTAGTGGTTCCGCAAGCTGCAAGGCTAGTAGCCGCGAGCAAGCTTACGAGAGTGACTCCCATTTTTTTCATTTGTTGGACCTCCCAGGCATCATGTGCTTTCTCTTCTTTACAACCTGAGTATAAAAGGAAAAACCCCTTATGATAATGGAATAATCGAGGGGTTCTTGTAAAATCCGCACATTTAGGAATTTTCATTATAAGCGGTTATTCTCATACTCACTAGGGGAATATCCAAAAAATTTCTTGAAGCTTTTACTGAAGTAACTAGGATCATTAAAGCCGATTTGTTCGGCAATATCCGCAAGGCGTATGTTCCCTTTACCGAGTAAATCCTTCGCTTTATGCATACGAACATGCGTGACATAATCGGTCACTGTCATGCCGATTTCTTTCTTGAAAACAGCCCTGAGATAGCTGGGATTAATAAACACCTGCTGGGCAATTTGATCCAATTGCAGCTCGGAATCTCCGTAATGCAGCTCGATATATTCTTTGGCGGATTGAGCAATTTTCGACGATCGGGTCTTTCGATGCTTACCCGTATAAAGGATCGCTAGATTAAACAATTCCTTGATCCATAGGGATGTGGCGTCAATGGATTCCAACCGTTTAATTTCACTATAGGGAAAAAAGGTTTCTCCGAAGCAATCTTCAATCGGATGCCCCGTTTCCGTTACATAAGACAAGCAAACAGAAATAAGTCCCATACTAATGACATAGGTGTAGTCTAAGGATAGCCGCTGATCACGAATCGATTGGAAAATTTCTTCCAACTTAGCATCTACCTTTTCCCCGTTTTGCATGCGCAATTGAACGAGCAGCTCTTCATTCACTTCTGTGGGATAGAAGGCTTGAGTCCCTGACTCCAAAGCTCCTGATCCGTAAGCGATAACACGATCATTCCCCAGTACAAACTTATTTTGCAAGGCTTCAAGCGCCTCCAAATAGGAAGTACGGATCCCCTGATAACCGGATTGACTACGACCAACACCGACCGTGATCGTAAATTTCAAATATTTCTTGATCAGGAAACATAATTTCTCATAACCGCCTAACGCCGGAGTTTCCAGATCACCATTCCCTTGGTGCTCCACTAAGCAAATAATGCGCCCCTCAGGCCCATTGAAAATCAAGTGATTCTCCGTTTCCTCCAGCGCCTCGTTCAGAATGTTCGTCACCGCATATTTCCAGAGTAATCTTTCACTCACTTTGTTCCATTTGAGATCCATGTTATCAATCTCAATACACGCCACTACAAAACATAGTGAGTCGAAGGATTCCCCAAATTGCTGGAGTCTTAAACTGGTCTCCTCATTGGAATGGTTGTAATCACCGCTAAGCAAATGATTAAGAAAGCTCTCCTTCATCAACAACTGATTTTCCTTCAATGTGGACTTCTCTTCCTGAACACGCTGATGCTCCTTCTGAAGCTTAAGCAGTGTCAGCACCAATTCATCCTTCGAAAACGGCTTCAGAATATAATCTTCAACGCCAAGCTTTAGCGCCTTTCGAGCGTAATCAAATTCGTTATGGCCCGTAATCAGCACCACGCTTGTAGCTGGATATCGCTGCTTCAATTGTTCCGTTAGCGTTAGTCCGTCCATAAACGGCATGGTAATATCCACAAGGGCTATATCGGGACGATGCACATCGACTTGTTCCAATGCCTCCACCCCATTTTTGGCTTCTGCGCATATTTCAAATCCATAGGCTTCCCAATCTAATGCCGTGCGCAAGTATTCTCGGAAAATGGACTCATCATCAACAATTAATATTTTCTGCATATCTTAACCTTCCTCACTTTGAAAAGGGAGCCATAGTGTGACTTCTGTACCCTGCCCCAGTTGACTTTCAATTTGCAGACCATATTCATCGCCAAAATAAAGCTGTATACGATCATTCACGTTCCTTAACCCATAGCCGACAGCTTGCTCCGGAGATTCCGGCTTCTTTACAAGAGCCTCAAGCCGCTCCGGCAGCATGCCAACCCCGTCATCGCTGACGATAATCTTGATTTTACCCTCCACAATTTCACCTGTTACTTTCAGAAGACCGAGGCTGCCCTTCGTTTTAAGACCATGGTAGATTGCATTTTCAACGAGAGGTTGAATGGTCAATTTCGGTATAAGACCGCCGAGCACCTCACCACGGATATCAAATTCAAAGGTAAACACATCAGAATAACGGATGCGCTGGATGGATAAATAATCCTTCACATTGCGGATTTCTTCCTCAATCGTTATCGTCTCTCTTCCTTTACTCAGAGCTGCGCGATAGAAATCGGCCAACGCTTTGGTTGTTCGCTGTACATCCCGTGCTCGCCCCATTTCTGACAAAGTGTAAATAACATCTAAGGTGTTATACAGAAAATGCGGTTTAATTTGCGCCTGAATAAGCGCTAGCTCATATTCACGCTTCTTCTTTTGCTCGAAATTAATGTTCGTCAGCAGCTCTTGAACTCGCCTTATCATGGCATTGAAGCCCGAGGCCAATAAACCAATCTCATCCTCTGAACTCACTTGGAATTCAATGTCCAGACTGCCTTCTTTGACTTTCTTCATATGTTTCGTTAGCCCCATAATCGGTTTGGCAATTAACTGAGAAAGCATACCCGCTCCAAGTAAAGCAAAAAATAAACAGATCAACCCAATAAGCACAATAAGAACAGTAATTTTACGCGTATCCGCGGTTAAGGATACCAGTGGAGCCATCGAGATGAGTTTCCACCCAAAGCTAGGAACATCGGAGCTTACTACAAGCGTTTTCTCGTGTTGAAAAGAAGTTAGATCCGACGTATCCTTACTGGAAGTAATCCAGTTTTTCAGCGTTGGCTCTGCGACTTCATGAAGCAAATCCTCAGGATGCTGCGATGAAATAACGACGCCTCCCTTATTCACGATAAAATAGCTGCCATCCTGGATGGAGCCGATTTTCTGATATATCGCAGATAAGGAGCTTTCTTTGATATTCAGTACGAGTATACCGAGCTTTTGCCCCGTATAAATATTTACAACCCTCTTACCTAGCGTCATGACAATTTCTTGCGAGTCAGGGGTCAAGTAATTACGCTGCTGCATGGGAAACCACATATTATTACCACTGGAGACATCAACCTGTTTAAGCATTTCACTGCCCGCTATCAACTCCAGATTCCGTTCCATAAGGAGATTAGATCCAAAAACCCGACCATTCGCATCTATAAATGCAGCCGATTGGACATCGGGAAATACAAGCAGGGCAAAGCTCAACTGATTCGTAATCTGCGTGTACATCTGTAAGCTCGTTTCCGCCGCCCCCTGGGATTGCGGGTCTTCCACGATCAACTTGTTGAGATTGATCGTCAGCATATTGGCGCAGCTTTCTACATTCGTTAACATGCCTGTGATGCGCGTAATAATAAGGGACGAGTTATCCGAAACATTTTTAATCGTCTTTTTGACAATCGCATTCGTGTACACCTGATTTGAGACAAAACCTAGTACAAATAAAGGCACGAAGATAAGTGGAAAATATATCATGATGATTTTATAGCGAATGCGTTGATTACGAAACCAAGGCATGGTTATATATTTTTGTAGAAACTGCATGATTTGCCCCCTACTTATCAAAAACTGAAAAAATCCTATACAATCTACCGTCAGCCAATACCTGTCGGTTATATTGTATAGGATTCGTCTAATCTTTGAAACTAGCCAAATCTTTATCCATTTTTACACATTAATTCGTTGAATAGATAAGCGCATTTCATCCGTTAATCCGCTTAATGCTGTTGCTGAATCGGCTATATGTTGGGCAATCTTAAGTTGATCCTGTGTCAGCTTATGAATGTTCAGCGTCCCGTCTGATGAAGATTTTGCAATATTCGCTATGTCTATAACAGATGCTGTCACCTCTTCAGCCCCTGCTGACATCTGCTCTGTTGCTGATGAGATATCATGAATTTGTTCAGAGACATAGCGGAACTGTTCCACAATATGGCTAAAGAACGCTTCCGCTTTCATTGTAAGACCAGCCCCGGTCCGGATCTCCTTCATGCCTTCTTCCATGGCCTCACCCATAAGCTGAGTTTCCTTCTGAATATTTTGCAGTAGTCCAGCAATTAAATGAGCTGAGCCGGTAGCATTGTCTGCAAGCTTGCGCACTTCACCAGCGACTACAGCGAAGCCTGCACCGTGTTCACCCGCCCGCGCTGCTTCAATAGACGCATTGAGTGCAAGCAGTTTCGTTTGTTCTGCGATTTCCGAAATCGCCGATAAGGCTACCCCAATTTCCTGTGAATGGCCGCGCAGTAAGGCAGCTCGATTAAGCGCTTCTTCCGTTGCAGAAGTAATGGTAACGAATTGACCGTTCATATTCTTTACGATCGTTTGTCCGGATTCCGCACTCTCCAGCGCATTCATGGATGCGTCAGATGCCGTTAAAGAAGCCTCCGAAATACGTTGGATGGCTGTGGCCATCTCCTCCATCGAATGTGCACTCTCATTGGTGCTTGACTGCTGGGTATTGGCTCCTTCAGCGAGCATCTGTATCGAGACATTTACTTTTGTGTTCATCTCCAGCAGATGATGAGCTTCCGTGTTGAAACGTTCCGTCGTCGCTACAAATTGATCCGAGGTGTGCGATACATTAGATACAATCGTTTTTAAAATGTCATTGATGTTGCCTGACATCTTATTCATCGCCTGATAAACGGCACCAATTTCATCGATAGAATGAACAGGTTTTTCTGCTAATTGCTTATGAGCAAGGAGCAAGTCTCCTTTCGCAATGCTTTCCGCACCTGTAACAATCCATTGTAACGGACGCAGCGAACGGGATATAAGCAGCATAACCGCCCCAAGTCCAAGTAATGTGAGGAAAAGCATAAGTAGATAAACAGATATATTCCCCATTATCAAGCTGTTGGAAATATGTTCGATGACCCCCGCCTCCGTATCGATGCCTAGGACACCGATGGTTTTACCCTCAGCGTTTTTCAAAGGTGCATAAGTGGAGACATATTTACCGTATTGCGGGTTTACGATCAAGGGTGAACTCGCCGAAGTTCCCTTGAGTAATGCCTGAACAGCTTCTTCTGGAATATCTGTCACTTCATTGATGGGTGAAGCCGAACTTTCTCCTTTTGGTTGTCCGTCAATCATAAGGAGAGGCTGATTCTTTTCATCAATTCGAACAAGATACACATATAGCGCTCCTATTTGCGTACGGTATTGGTCAAGTTCCTGCCTGATATTCCAATACAACTCAGTCTCGTTTGGATCTTTTAAAAATTGTTCCCATCTTCTTGTATCGACTCCTTGGACGTAGCTCTCTGCTAATCGAACGCCATAGCTGGATATTGCTTCCATACCCGCTTTCTTGGCATTTCTGATTTCAATGAAAATATTGCCTGCCGACAATGCCAAAATGACTATCATCACGGCCGCAATGATGCGTACGACCAATCGTTTTCTAATCCACATAACGAAACGAAACATAAAATTCCCCTCTTCATTCAACATGATTCGATTATTTTCGACATAGAATTGGGAAATCCTTCTTCTAACATTGAACTTATTTCTTTTTAAGGTATTCTTCAGATTACTATGATAGGTTACTCGTTATGGTTGAACAATTTGAAGAAAAGACAGGTGACATGAGTGACAACAACCGGTTTATTCGACTCCTTCCCCCTACTTACAACAAACCGTTTATGTTTGCGTCAAATGAACACTGAGGATGCTGAGGATCTTTATCTCTTCTATTCCGACGCCAAGGTCACCCAATATCTAGACTGGTATGGCCCTGCCTCTGTCCAAGATTCCAAAGACTTAATTCACTCATGGAATCAATATTTTCAAGATAAACGGCTATTCCCTTGGGGGATATGTATGAAGACCGATCCCACCTTAATTGGCACCGTCATGTTCATGCCGATTCGAGATACGTTTGAAAAAAAGCCTCTTCTACCTCTCAACGTTGGTTTCGAATTAAACCGTCATTATTGGAATAAGGGCATCATGTCAGAAGCACTTGAAGCTGTTCTTGCCTTTAGTCGGGAACATATTGGCGCACATCGTATTCAAGCAGAAGTATTCCCTGAAAATAAAGCCTCTTTGAAGGTTTTGGAGAAGCTGGGCTTTAAACAAGAAGGACTGATGCATCAATATTTGATGCATGAAGTCACGCGGACATTTCTGGATGTGATCATGCTTGCTTTTATTAATAATACATAAAGTCCGAGGAGTCTTAACCCTCGGACTTCGCATTACTTCTATCCTACTGTTTAACCAACTGCCACTGCTTGCTGAGTCAGCGCGCTTCTTCCTCATTATGTACTCTGCCTAACAATGAGCTTAGGCTCCAGAACCGTCAGCTTCTTCACCTTTTCCTTCTGAATCAATCTCGATAATAAGGCCATCGCTTGACTCCCAAGCTCTTCA
Organism: Paenibacillus germinis; assembly: GCF_013141785.1. Classification (NCBI taxonomy): domain Bacteria; kingdom Bacillati; phylum Bacillota; class Bacilli; order Caryophanales; family Paenibacillaceae; genus Paenibacillus; species Paenibacillus germinis. Next base: position 83,193 of record NZ_WHOC01000142.1, on the reverse strand, counting down.
CTATGCTGCGAAACGGTTGTAAGCTCGGGATTCATAGCAGAGGACAATTGCGTGTCATCAAATCCCGCAATCGCAATGTCTTCGGGAATCCGCAGCCCGCGTGAAATGGCCGCTTTCATAGCACCAATGGCCACGTAATCGTTAATACAAAGAAAGGCCGTTGGGCAAATTGGCATGGAAAGGAGCTGGTCCATCAGCTTGCGGCCACATTCCATAGAGAAGTCTCCCAAGCGTACGATTTGTTTGCGAAAAGGGAGATCATTCGCTCCTAGCGTACTTTTGTAGGCTTGCAGCTTTTCCATCGTTGTTGTTGTGTCAGCGCTTCCCCCCAAGAAGCCAATGCTTCGATGCCCGCGATCAATAAGGTGCTGCATAATGAGCTGGGTGCCCACATATTCGTCCGTTTTCACCCGATGACAGGGATGACCCGGAAGACTGCCATTAATCAAGACAATTGGAATTCTCTTCTGGATATCCACGACTTCCTGTACGAGCAGCTCGGGGCAATGACGTGAATTAATTCGTCCACCCATGAAAATGAGTCCTTCCACCTGCCTTTCGCAAAGCAGATTTAAATATTCAGATTCTCTGCTGAAGTTGCTGAATGTATTACATAGAAAGAGTGTGAATCCGAGCTTCATCGCAGCTCTCTCTGCCCCTCCGAACACCTCAGGGAAAAACATATTACTGCTATCTGGAAATAACACGCCAATCATGCCCGTTTTCTTATTCACCAGACTGCGTGCCAACGCATTGGGCTGAAACTTATGCTTTTCAATAATCGCCATAATCTTCTGCCTAGTCGATGTTCGAACGGGTGCGGTATCATTGAGAACTCGGGAAACCGTCGCGACGGAGACGTTCGCTTCTCGGGCAATATCATAGACGGTTATAGATTCCAAGAATACACTCTCCGTTACGTCAAAATGTAAAGATCGAAGGCCTGTTCAGAGACAGACCTTCGATATCTTAATCCTTATTTGCTGCTTTCTACAGTGACTTTGAAAGCATCCAATTGTTTCTGGACTTCAGCCATCAGTTTATCAAAACCAGCTGTTTTCAGCTTCGCGCGGAAATCATCAACCGCTTTGACAGGGTCTCCTGCTTTGCCATAAAGAATCGCAGGTCCCATTTGTCCAACAACTTGGGTAACGGCTGTCAACTCGTTTGATACAGGTCCCTTATCGAAAACGAATCGGCCATACGGAAATGGCTTTTTGATTTTGTCATAGGATGCATAAATCGCGCCTTTTCCTGAATACTCATTGCCATCTGGAATTTCATTCTTATCGATACGTCCACCCCAGAAGTTGGAGTAGAATTCATCTCTTTGCACATCATAGCCATCAGGACGGAACCGTTTGCCATCTTTGATGACGTACTGCACGCCTTCCAAGCCGTAATTCATCAAGCGATACACTTCCGGGTCTTGACGAATCAGCTCATAGACCATCAGAGCGCGCTCCGGATGCTTGCTTTTCGCACCAATGGAAGTTCCGCCATGCGTGATCGACATGGATACGAGATTGTTGCGAGTAGACGAGAATGGGAAGAACTGGAGATCCGAGCCCGGCTGCAGCTTATCCATTTTAATACGTTCACCAAGGAAGGTTTGCGTGTGATGCTGATCAACGCTTGTCTTACCTGCCTCAAGCTCTGAACGGTTATCACCTTTATAGTTCAGCACGTCATCGCGCCAGAAGCCTTTGTCGCCCCAATCCTTCATGAGTTTGGCAAAATTCACGAAGGTATCATCAAGAACAGGGCTGTAGGCTTTATACTTCTCATCATAGGATTTGCCGTAGATTAGACCGAATAGACCTGTACTTACCGGAAGTTCAATCGCATCTGTGTAGGAATTGATGTAGCCACCAATATTACCTGCGGCGGTACCATTCGCATCCCAAGGAACAACGCCTGACTTCTTATCCTTCACACCTTGGAAATAGGTCTCCAACTGCTTCCAATCTGTAATCGGCGTCGTGATCCCAAACTCTTTGGCCCAATCGCCACGATACAAGAAACCGTGATTAACCCACTGCGTATAATGATCTTCAGGAATCAGCATGATCTGATTCTTATACTTCGTCTCAGACCAGTTCTCTGGCGGTACTTCCTTCCAGGTTAACGGCGCATATACAGGAAGCAGCTTATCCAGCGGCTGGAAAGCACCTTTTTGGGCATTCTGCCACGTATCCAACCAATCTGTTGCAACCGTAATCAAATCAACAGGTTCTCCTGAAGCTAACAAAAGATTATATTTGGTTTGCCAATCAGCCCATTCAACCCATTTAATTTCCAGCTTCGCATTTGCTTTTTGTTTCAAAATGGCGTTGACCTTTTCCATCACCTTTTCAAATTGACCATTCTTCGGTTTATCCCCCAACATCACGTAGGAAATCGTTTGGAACTCGGAGGTGTCAATTTTGCCGGATGGTGCTGCTGTCCCTGTTGCCGCAGCAGTCGCTGTCGCTTTATCCGTGGAGCTAGTTCCTGTACTGCTAGGTGTGGTGCACGCCGTCAAGCTAACAGCAAGCGTCGCTGCCAGAGCTACACTAAGCGCTTTCTTTTTTCTCTTGAACATACGGATTTGCCTCCCCATAATCATTTTGGTATATGCTTTGCGTCAGCCTTTAACAGCACCAACGGTAATACCTTGGATAAAATATTTCTGCACCATTGGATAAAAGAGAATGACCGGTCCCGTTGCGACTACGGCGGTAGCCATTTTCATGGACTCTAGCGGCATATCCCTTGGCTGTACATTGGAGGAGACCGATGAGTTTTTGATAAAATCGGCACTTGTTACAACGTTGTACAGGAACAATTGAAGCGGTCTATACTTCAAATCGGGTGATAGGAACAGCATCGCATTGTACCATTCGTTCCAATAACCCAAAGCAATAAACAATCCAATGGTAGCAAGCGCCGGTGTTGTCATAGGCAGGATGAGCTTGGTGAAAATCTTGAAATCACCAGCCCCGTCCATTTTAGCCGATTCTGTAATCGCATGCGGGATGGACCTAACGAAGCTTTTCATCATAATAATAAGAAAAGGGCTCATCAATCCGGGCAGCAGGACAGCCAAATAGTTATCCTTCAGATGCAGCCACTGCGTCATAATTAAGTAAAAGGGGACAACCCCGCCTTGAAACAACGTTGTAAAGTAAATGAAGAAGGAGATCCGATTGCGATAAGGGAAATCAGGACGCTGCAAGGAATAACCCGTCATGGCTACGATAAATAGTCCAATGGTTGTTCCAATCAGCGTAATACCGAGCGTGACCCCATAAGAGCCGATGATGACGCCAGGGTTCTCGAAGACAATTTTATAAGCAAACGTACTGAACTCTCTAGGCCACAAATTATAGCCGTGTAACGTGATCGATTTCTCTGCTGTGAACGACGTCCCAAGGACAAGAAGAAAAGGCACTAAACAGAAGATTGCAAACAGACCAATAAAGAAGTAGCCGAATAACCGAATGGCCACCGAGGAGAAATCAGTTCCCCTTTGACGTGCAATGACTTGTTCCACGTATATCCCTCCTAACCGATCTATAGTGACGAACTCTTGCACGTTGAATTAGAACAGCGTGTTTTCAGGCGAAACTTTCTTAACCAGCCAGTTGGCTGTGATGACAATAAAGAAGCCAAACACGGACTGATAAAGACTGACAGCGCTTCCTAGAGAGAAGTTAAAGTTGTTCATCAAAGAGCGGAACACGAACGTTTCAATAATATCTGTCGCATCAAAAAGGGCTGTATTGTTGGCTCCGACCAAGTTATAGAACAATCCAAAGTTCCCTCGTAGAATACCGCCTAATGAAAAAAGTAACAAAATAATGAACGTTGGCTTTAGCCAAGGAAGCACGATATAGCGAATTCGCTGCAGGGCATTCGCCCCATCAATTTCTGCGGCTTCTACAATCTCCGAGTCCAATCCCATTATCGCTGCGAAATAAACGATGGAGCCGTACCCTGTCGACTGCCAAAGAAATGTAATGACGATGATAAAAGGCCAGATCGTTGGATTCGAGTACGTCTTAAGCGGCTCCCAGTCGAACGATTTGAGAATCCCATTGAGCAGTCCAAAGTCATAACTGAGAATGTTATAGGCAATAAGCCCAACAAGCACGAAGGAGATGAAAAAAGGCAGGAACATCAGTGATTGTGAAAGCTTCTTAAACCACTTTTTACGAAGCTCGTTCAGCAAAATGGCAATTCCAATCTGCAAAATATTCCCAAATATAATAAAAGCTAAATTATAAGCAATCGTATTAAACGTTAATTTCCAAAGTGCCCCTGATTTCACTAGAAATTTGAAGTTGTCAAACCCAACGAACTCACTGCCGAAGATCCCCGCCGTATAGTTATAATTAATGAATGCGAGATAAAGCCCTGGCATTGGAAGGTACGACATGACTAAGAAAAATAAAATCGCAGGAACACACATGAGGACTAATGTTCGATACGACCAAAATCTGCGCAATGGGGTTACACGCTTTTTGACAACAATAGGCGCCCCTTCTAATGAGCTTGCTGAGATAGCAGTTTTCATGCGTACTCTCCTTTCAAATTAAACTGCGGCTACGGGTACGAAGCGAAGAGGCTCTAGCAAGGCATCTTCAGAGTCCGATACCGCCTCCAGTAAGATGGCTATTTCATTGCCCGATTCGCCACCCTGAAACCACGGTCCCGGTAAATAAAAGGATTCATCGCTGCCGCCACGGAATATCGGTCTGTTGGCACCGCCTTGCGTCCACAGGCGGCCAACTAGGTGTCCGTTGAAGAACACGGTCAGCTTCATGTTGCTGCCTTCGACATAAACCCTCCAACCTAATCCTTGGTTATCATCATGGAGGTCACCATATAGCCATGACAGAGTACCCGGTATCAAGGAGATATCTCCTTCTACGGGGAGAGCCTTAAGCGCCGACGCTTTGGCATGCTGTAGTAAGCCATTCTCCTGACAAGAAGATAGTGTCCACTGTTTAGCGGCGGTTCCTTCGTATAGACGTATATTGCCGCTAAGGGAACCATATGTTTTATCCAGAAATAGCGTTAACGTTGCCGTGTCTCCTGCCTTTACATAAGACGTAATATCGAGATACGGATTGAGCGGATTCAATTGTCCGAGTGCGTGCCCATTCACGTAAGCGTAGGCGTGCGAGAAATTACCAGGCGTGTGGAGAATCCATGTATCCGCTTCTTTCGACAGCGTTACTTGTTTACGGTAGCATTGATGGGCGGGCTGTTCTGCGGAGAGCCACCCTCCAACACTCGCAATCGGCCATTGTCGATCGTCATAGTCTGATGCTGCGTAATCGTCCTTGTCTTCTCCGTATTGCATAAGCTTGAATCGCCAGTTTTGGTTTATTTCCCTAACCGACGTTACTCCAACTATGCCCGTTAGCCCTTTCAGTGCGTTTAAGTGCAGACCCGGCAAATTCGTATCATGGAAATTGGTATGTCCCCAAATCTCAACACGAGCAACCAGATTTGGCTCTACGCGCGAGCCGGAAGGAATCGGAAGGAAGTGACTTCCTCCTCCCGGTGTTGCTGTACCAAGGTACGTTTCACCGGTATAGACGGAAACGACATCACTTGCCTGTTGAACGATAATGCCATGACAGCTGTTCTCCAGCGGTAGTGATAATTGCGAGGTGTACCAGGCGAAACCTCGGTAAATACCATGCTTCTCCAGATAATCGGCGGTATCACCAATCGGTAAGCTTTCATCCGTAAGTGTATCCAAGGGATTCACTAAGCTTTGTGACCACCTGAGTTCAACTTCGCGGCTTTCCGAGACTCGTTCTACCCATTCGCCAACGTGCAGCTCGCCTGCATCATCCATATTTTCTAACAGCAAAGCACGTGAACGACTCATCCCGATCAATTCGATAACGTGACCGCTTAGCAAGTGAATCTGAGCTGATCTCTCTTGTTCGCCTGATTGAAAGGATACCGTTACCTGATCTCCTGCTTCGGCATCGTGTACTGTCATCGTGCCAGCCTCCGTCTGCACCTCCGTGTTAAAGCAGAGACGAATTTCGCCTTCGCCATCCGTATGAAACACGAACAGTGTGCGCTGCTCAAGCTGCTTCACCAGCAGCAGTTCTGCAGTAGCGTAGGCCAGTGTCCCTTCAGCGATCCCCCAAGTCTGCAAGGGCACTTGCAGGGGAAGAATTGGACAACGGCTTGCTTTGGCGACAAGTGTGGTATAACGGGGTATGACTTCTTCAGCCACGCGAAAGTAAGCGTCTTCATCTTGCTCGTTTACTTGGCATAGGAAGAGCAGCTCGCCGCCTTGCTTTAACGCTAACCGATAAGGGGTTGAGTCACTAGTCGTGAGCTCAGGTTTCGCCTCCGCCAAGGAAGCACCATACGTTTGAATCACACGATGCAGCATTCTTCCTTCATAAGCTTCCTCTCGAATGTGTCCTTCAGGTGTTATCATCCCATGGAAATCATAGTCCGAGGTAAGAAAAGAAAGAGGATTCCCCCAATTGTTAGCTGCATTGGTAAAGCCAAAATTCGTTCCTGAAGCCTGCAAGTAGGGACCGAGCAGCTTCGCTCCTGCCGATAACAATCTTCGAAGCAGGAAGTGCGAACGATTCGTCTCCGTGACGAGTAAGGGCAGCCCTCGACGTGCCAACTCCTCTCTGTAGAAGAGCACCTTTTCTTCGAAAGCAGGGTCATGGTCATTTGGATAGAAATTACATGTAGGCACCACGCCTTCAGCAAAACCAGAAGCCTCATACAAGCCGCCTTGTCCGGCGCAAGCAATGAGCGGCACGGTTATCCCATGCTGTAAAGCTAAATCTCTTAGCGCCGAGATATACCCTTTGGGATCAGAGCAAGGATAGAAATCAAGCTCGTTGTCTAATTGGACAGCAATGACGGTGCCTCCCTGACCCGTTTCATATTTCTTCAGGATGGGAAGAATCTGTTCATACCACCTGGCCACATGCCGCAAGAAGGCAGGATCGTTATCCCTCAAGCGAAGATTTTCTTTCACGAAAAGATAAGCGGGGAGTGCTCCCCCATCCCATTCCGAGCAAATATACGGTCCAGGTCGTGCAATCACCCACAGTCCTGCATCTGAAGCATCCTGTAGAAACTGAGCCGCATCCTTCTCTCCGGTAAAATCCCAAACCCCCTCCACCGTCTCATGATGATTCCAAGGAAAGTACACATCAATAGCGTTATATCCAAAGGCTTTAACTTTATTTAGTCTCTCTTTCCATAAACCCCGTGGTAATCGAAAATAAAATAAGGAGGCACAAAGTATAATTTCTGACTTTCCATCTATACGCAGTGCTTCTGACGATAATTGAATCACTGCTTCTTCACTTTTTGATAAATACAATGGCTAACCTCCTTGATCTACCCTCATTCATTTATGAAACCCGTTTCATCCGCGAGGGGTGTCTAGCTGCTGTTCTTTATGAAGTTAGTATAAGTTGTTTTAAAAGCGCTTACATTGAAAGAAACATCAAGTTATATAACAAAACTACGAAGATATAGCCCCACGCAGAACAAAAAAAGCTCCGAATTATATCCAAATTCGCAGCCCCTTGCATTCTATATAACACTGATTTCTTATATAATTCACAGAATTTATAATCTTTCATCTTGAATAATTAACCATTGCGCCTAAATTCCTTAACCGTTTTCCCTTCAAGCTCTTTAAATACTTTGCAAAAGTAGGAAGTTTCTTGAAATCCCGTTTTCTCAGCGACTTCATATACTTTCCATGCAGGGTCTTGAAGCAGCTGTTTCGCCTTCTGTATCCGACATCGATTCATATATTCGACGATCCGCATCCCCGTCTCGCTTTTAAATAGATTGGATAAGTAATTCGCGCTCAAATGGAGAACATCCGCCAGTTTTGCCACCGTGATGTCTTCGGCATAGTGCTCTTCCATATAGGCGATTGCTCCTTGGATTTCCTTCCGCATCATCGTGTGCTCAGCCTTATTCCCAGCAATTTGCTTATTCAAGTTTAGAAATAACGGCTTCACTTGCTGCAGAGGCTGAAGGGCTTCTATCGCCTGGCTAACCTGTTTATAATCATGTTCAAACTGTTCTGAGAACCTGTTCCTCTCCATTGCCAATGTTCTCAGCTGCATCATTAACTCTGCCAGCAGGTTACGCAGCTCGGATATAGGCGGCTTCCTCTGAATGAGGCTTTGAAACAAAAGCTCTGATTGCGTTTCAACATCAGTGAATAGACCACTTTTCATCGCTGCAACCAGAGGCTGAATCGTGATTCCGGCCAGCGTTTCAACCTTGTCATTTATCTGAAAGGACGTATAGGCGTAGAGTTGACCCGTTCCTTCATAAACATATTGATCTAAGGCTGTTTCCGCTTGCTTATATAGCACTGCCCAATCCTTCAATCCGTAGCCGATCGAGCTAATTCCCACTGTAATAGAGCCGAGCTTCTTCATCCTGGTATATAGCTGCGATGCTTGCCGTAGAGCCTCCTCCATACATTTGTGTTCACTCTTCTCATGCGGAAAATAGATAATGACCGCAGTTCTTCGCTCTGAAATCGGTATAACCATGTCTGTGTAAGCTGACTGTTCTTCCTTAGAACCATCCGCAAGAACTTTAAAATTAGCATCAATGACAACGACTGCCGTAGGACCTCCATGAATTGGAAAATGAACGGCGCTCGCTTGATCTTCGATGTCCTCTGCTCGTTTCAACTCGCCTAAGAGAAGCTTACGCCCCAACAGGCAGCGCACCTCTTGAAAGCTGGCATCACGAATACTGGCTTGTTTTCTCCGCCTATGATCTTCCATAATCTTGCTGCTCATTTGTTCTAATAGCTGTTGTAGCGCATCCGGTTCAAGGTCATGTTTTAACAAATAATCCTCTGCCCCAAGCTTGAGGGCTTCTTTCACGAATCGGAAATCATCAAAAGAACTGAGTGCCACAATTTTGATGGAAGCATCCTTTTGCTTTACCTGCTGGATAAGATCAATGCCGTTCATTTCGGGCATCGAAATGTCCGTCACAATAAGATCAACCTGCTGATGCTGCAGAAGATCCAGCGCATGCACGCCATTGAGTGCTTCGCACACTATTTGGAAACCGTAATCTTCCCAACGAATGATCGTTTTAATCGCATACCGATAAATCGCATTATCTTCAACGATCATGGCGTTCAACATGCTCATTCCTCCTTTGACGATGCGTTCTATGCGGAATTCGAACAATAGCTTTCGTACCTAATCCGGGTGCACTTTCGTAGCTAAGGCCATATTTCTCCCCATAATACAGCTGAATGCGTTCGTTCACATTGTGAATGCCGATACTCGTCACTCCCGGAACCGATTCTTTACGAGTTGCTTCGTTCAATAGATTAAGCGCTTGTTCAGCTTCCATCCCTATTCCATTATCTTCGACAATGAGCAGGAGCTGCTTCTCTTCTATGCGTGCATAAAGTACAATACGTCCACTCCCCTTGGACATTTCGATGCCGTGTAGAATCGCATTTTCGACAAGCGGCTGAAGAATGAAATAAGGCACCTCACTTTCCATCAACTGTTCATTCACTTCATAGTCCATGTGAAAGGCATCCCCATAACCAATTTTTTGAATATAAATATAGTTTTTTAATTGGTTAATCTCTTGCTCCAAGCTGTGAAATTCGCCAACACGTCGTACCGAGGATTTCAATAATTCAATCACTGAAGTAACCATTCGCTCAATCTCGGCTTGATGGTTCATGCGAGCATACCATTTCACTGTACCTAGCGTGTTATAAAGGAAGTGAGGATTAATCTGACTCATGAGGACGGTAAATTCAGCCTGTTGTTTAGCAATTTGCTCTTTATACACCTTGTTTATTAAATCGTTAATCCGGGACAGCATAAAATTGAACCGTATAGACAAACTCCCAATCTCATCTCGCCCCAGCGGAATAATTCGAATATCGAAATTGCCATCTTCGACTCGGCGCATCGTTTGCTCCAAGATTTTGATATTTCGCGTCGTAGAATTGGAAAGTAATACGGCAATTCCGGTTGATATCAGAACAGCAAGCAGTGATACAAGAGCGATTACAAAAACTAACACGCGTGTACTGGACAGAAGCTCAGACATCGGAATAAAACAAAGCACCCGCCAGCCCAGCGTAGATGTTCGTTCTTGAACGAATAAATGACTCCCTCCCGCAGCATTATCGACAATTGCCATAGAGTCATCATTCTCCTTAAGCGTATAACTAAAGCTCCTTGAGATGAGATTGTCCATTTGAGGGGTTCCGCCACCAGCTAGCAGTTCGTTCAAAGGATTAAGAATCGCAACATTATTTTGCTTAATGATAGAGCTATTGCTCCCTAGGGACAAGAAATAATCCGAATCGATACTGATTACAATCGTGCCTAGACTACGATCTATTTGACTCAGATCAATGAAATCTCTGATAAGGAACACTTCTTTTTGTTTTCTCAGAGAAGGCGACCAGCTGATGCTTTGCGCATGATTTTTCAAATAATCGGAAGCATCGTTCGTCATCACGGTTACATCTTCATGATTTAGTGTACGATCCATACCTTTTTTATTTTCCCACCAGTACACCTGTCCCTTATGAGTTTGAATCATAATGGCATTCATATAGGGATTCCCATTCCCGTACTGAGCTAGCAAGAACTCCATACGGCTGCGGAACGCCGGATAGTTGTCAACTGTAACTTGTTCACCTTGTTCAGCAGCAATTTGCCGAATATTACTGTCACTCAGAACGTAAACGGAGGAAGTGAATGCTTCCTTCGCTCTAATTTCAATATTGTCGGAAACTTGATGAATGACCTGCATCGAGAGGTCTCTTGTATTCGATTCAATGAATTTCGTAGAGGCATAGATGGCAACTCCACCAATCGCCGATGAAATGAACAAAATAATAATCATATTAGATAGAAATATTTTCGTTCGGATGCGAAAGTCCTTGACCCGGTTTAAGTTCCACGGGGTGGCTGTCATACGCAGATCTCCTTGCTGTCATTTGGATGGTTTGCGAATCCGATCGAATGCTTGATCCAACTCTTGAATACAGATCTCCACATTATGGCTTCGATCAATAACGAACTTCGTGAGTGCATTTACAAACACTTTTTGCAGATCCTGATTCACAAAATCTGTTGGTAAACTCGACCAGTCATATATTTGGCCTGTTTGGATATAATTTTCATCCAGCTCCACATACGTTGAATCAAAGTCATTCGGCAAGCCTTTAATCACAGACAAGGCCTTCTTTTTCGTCTGAAAAATGGTCCCCATTTCCTTCGAAGCAAACAGTTCTAGCGTTTGAAGCGCCGCTTCCTTATGGGGTGATTTGGGATTGATCACAATCCCTCCTGTTGATTTTAGTCCAAACTTGGCATCTTGGGGATCATTTGAATAAGGGAAAGCGAACAGTCCTAAATTACTCGCAGGATTCTTGGATTTAACACCATCAACCGTCCACGTGCCATTAATGATCATGCCGGCTTTCCCCTCAGCAAGGAGCCCTTGGGCTTGGTTCCAATCGGTTTCGAACGGCTTGATGTTCACATAACGCAAACGTTCTCCATAGCGTTTCAAAATGTCTTTGAAGTGAATTTGATCCTCAGCGAACGATGTTCGACCTGCTTCAATCTCAGCAATCCAGTTGTAGCCGGCAGCGTACTGATTAGCCAAAAGATCCGCTGCTATGTCCCAAGTCAGGGTCCAACTGTCCTTGTAGCCTGCTGCAATAGGAATAATTCCTGCCTTCTGTAGCGCCTCACAAGCAGCTAAGAATTGCGGCCATGTTGTTGGCGGACTTTGAATGCCTGCTTGGGTGAAAGCTTCTTTATTGTAAATGACACCCGCTCCATTCAAGTCTATCGGAAGCGCCCATATTTTCCCATCGGCAGTCTTCACACCATTCAGGAACCTCTCTTTGATTTGCGACAAAAACGGTTGACCCGTTAAGTCCATCGCATATCCTTTATGAATAAGATCCTGAGCGGACTCCATATTATCCAACATATAGATATCAGGCATGTTATTCGAAATCACACGCGTGCGAAGCAAGCTCATATAATTGCCACCATCCACGCCTGTCAGCGTAAATACATAAGAAGGATGTTGTTTAGTAAATAGCTGTGTCCCCGCCTCCAGCCATTTCCGTGCACCCTCCTCATCAAAGTGATGTATCCACGAAAGCGTCTGCTCCTGGAGCTGCTGCTTAGGAACAACCGTTACTGTCTGGGTTTGACAGGCTGTAAGTATCAGGGATACAGTCATGCCTAGAGCTAACAAACGAGTCTTCATGCATCCCCCTCATTTCATGATAGCGTTTACAAGTAGTATAACGGACTTGGTCGATTAAAAAAACAGCCTATTTCCTCTTCAGAGAAAATAGACTGTTGTATGTTATATATATAAGCGAATCATCGCTAATCGAATGCTAGTTATTCCTATCTTTCATTCGTTGAATTCCAACCATCTTTGGCTTCAATGATATCCATCATTTTCTTCATCGAAAGCTGCATTTGTTCAGCAGAGGGCAAGGTTAAGTTGCAGTACGTTTGCTTCACAACATCCGTTAACACTGAATCAAACATGCAATCAAATTGCTCGTTTTTCAATATGAATTCCCTCCTTATTTACTTAATTTTGGAAGATTACCTATACTTATCATATATAGAAACGCCATCGATAACAGCGCAATATTTTCTTTCGCAAATCCACATTTTTTTCCATAAATGCGCAATTTTTTTTGCGTATCACGAAAAAAGACGCAAAATCAGATAAATAAAATCTAATTTGCAATCTTTTTGTGAAATTTGGTAAAATTAAGGAAAGACATGAGCAGCGACGTTGAATTCACCATTCGGATCCCCTTACCAAATCAGGAAGGAAGTATCATATGATTAAGAAATCGAAGATTCTGATCGTAGATGATCATCCCTTAATGGCGGAAGCGACATCGAATACACTACAGCAAATCGAGGGCATACAGATTATAGGGATAGCTGGTACTGGCAAACGATGCTTGGAACTCGTGGATTTGCATGTACCGAATATTGTTTTTTTGGATTATAATCTTCCGGATCAATACGGCGATGAGATTGCCAAAATCATTAAAGCAAAATATCCCTCCATCCACCTTGTGATTTTTTCGGGCATAGAATTATCCCATCTTTACAATTATTTGATCGGACTTGAGGTTAGTGCTGTTATATCTAAGGAATCTAGCGGTACGCTTATTAAAAGCTTAGTTACCCTTTTGTTAGAGAATTTCACGGTAATACCCGTTCCTGTTTTCCATAAAATGAGAGTGGACAGCGGTAATTTGCATCAGACTGATTCATTGGACGACGATGAAGTACATATGATGACAATGATTGTCCAAGGCCTAACCAATGAGCAAATGGCCGAGGAAGTGCATATGAGTAAGCGCACTGTAGATAATTATATACGCAAAATTTATGACAAATTAGGCGTCAAATCAAGAGCGCAAGCAGTAGATAAATTTAATCAATTCAAGCATATTTATGAAGTTAACCGGCGTCCATAGATAATGATGAAAAAAGACTGGCCTCTTCGTAGTGAAGAGACCAGTCTTTTTAAGTTCTCTTATGATTGGAATTCATCTCGGTGATGTTGATGATGTTCCACAATACTCGCCGCTTCCATTAATTCTCGCATGACATCGGACTGCAGCTGTGGATTGATATATAAGCCTTTTACAAATAACTGTCCCTTTTCACTAGAGGTATATCGCGGAGGGATTTTATTTAAAACCAAAGCAAGCACGTCTTCTTTGCATGTAGTGCAATCGCATTTCATTTCATAGTTTTTTTGAAACTCATCAAACAAATTCATCACTATCGTTTCCATTGCATTGAAGACTGCCATTGTGGGTACCCCTTCTTTATTCAACTATATCTCTATTATAACTCATATCCTCCTAATCAAAAAGTTATCAAAATAAAGAGGCCGCACGGATTCGTGCAGCCCTCATATATCCTCATTTCTCAACACATAATGAAGTAAGTCCCCGATCCAAGTTCTAACCGAAGCTCTCCATCATTTTCCGCTGCTGATAGGACTCCTGAAGCTGTGTGAGCTGCTTGACCATTAACTGTAGCCATAGCTAATGTCACCCCTCGCAAGGTTGCTAGTCCTGTAGTATTCGGAGGTAGTTGGAACTCATAAATGACCCTGCCATCGGCCTCTTTCTTCCATTCACTGCGTATCTTACCATAACTAGAATGGAGCGATGCTTTCGCGTATTCAAGGCCGGAATCTGGTCGCGGACGGAAATGAATCCGTTTGTATCCAGGCTGCTGACCATCGGAATCGAGACCCGCCACTACGCGGTACAGCCAATCCCCAATGGACCCATATGCATAATGGTTATAGGAGTTCATATTATCACTCCAGAACGACCCATCTGGCTTGATGCCATCCCAGTGCTCCCAGATCGTAGTTGCTCCCTTGTGAATGGAGTACAGCCATGATGGATAATCTTCTTGTTGAACTAACTTAACAGCCAGATCATGGTAGCCATTCTCGGAAAGAACATGGCACAAATATGGCGTCCCTACGAAACCAGTCGTCAGGTGATTCTTCTGCTCCGCTACATATTCGGCTAACGTCTTTGCTAATCGATCACGCGTACTCCCTTTCACGAGCCCAAACATTAGCGGGAGAACGTGTGCTGTCTGTGTATGCGCGGCAAGACGCCCGCTTGGTGTAAGGAATTCTTGTGTAAAAGCTTCAACAATGCGCTCATAGAGCTCACTATACTTAGCCACATCCTCGCTGCGTTCCAATACTTCCGCAGCTTTAACGAAAAGTGAAGTCGAATAAGCATAGAAGCATGTCGCGATTAAGTCTCTAGGGGTCGCTCCTACATAGCTGCCTTCTTTGGCATCAAGCCCAAGCCAATCCCCAAAATGAAAGCCAGTATTCCACAGATACTCATTCTCTCCTTGGCTTCGCATGTAAGTAATCCACGCTTTCATGCTGTCATACTGCTGCTCCAGAATGCGTTTATCGCTATATACCTGATATAATGCCCACGGGCATATGACTACTGCATCCCCCCATGCAGAGGAAGAGTGGTCATTCGGCCCAAGTACGTCCGGAATGACGAATGGAACTCCGCCATTTTCATGTTGATCTGCTTTTAAGTCGCGCAGCCATTTGGTGAAAAACAAAGCCACATCATAATTAAATGCTGCCGTGCGAATAAATACTTGCGCATCTCCTGTCCAACCCAGTCGCTCATCTCGTTGCGGGCAATCGGTCGGAACATCCAGGAAGTTCCCCCTTTGTCCCCATACAATATTTTGCTGAAGTTTATTCAGCAAGGGATGGGAACATTCAAAAGTGCCGCTAGCTGCCATGTCCGTATGAATGACATGTCCCGTGAAGCACTCTGCATCGAATGCTACATCCTTGGGCCAGCCAACCACTTTGACATATCGAAAGCCTTGGAACGAGAAATGGGGTTCATACTGTTCTTCTACGCCACCTTTGCATACATAAGTAACCGTCTGCTTCGCATTACGCAAGTTCCCAATATAGAAGTTCCCTTCTTGATCCAGCACCTCTGCGTGCAGGAGCTGAAGACGAGTTCCAACCGGCAGCTCCAATCGCATGTGCACTTTTCCGACCATATTTTGCCCAAAATCAAGAACGGTTTCTCCAGAAGGTGTTTCAATAACGGTTATCGGCTTCAAACGCTGTGTAATGCGTGATGGCTCATTCTCTTGCATGATTAGGATGTCTTTGGAATGATCAAGAACCGTTACCTGGGACCAATTATCATCCTGATACGTCGACATGCTCCACCCGCTAAGCTCCAAGTTAGCATCGTAGGTTTCTCCATGGTATAGCTCAGACATCCGAACTGCTCCCAATGAAGCACGCCAAGAATCATCACTAACGGTTATTTCCGAAGTTCCGTCTATGTATTCGATATGTAATTGGAGGAAAAGGGCTCTAACATCCCCAAAAATATTTCGTTGATTCTTCCAAGCCAAATTACCTTTATACCAACCGTTTGCCAGCACGGCGCCAATGGTATGGTTTTCACCTTGCTGCAGTTGGCTCGTTACCTCATACGTCTGAACCTGAAGTCGGTGTCGGTAGCTGGTCCAGCCGGGTGTGAACTCCCAATCCCCTACACGAGATCCGTTGAGCTCTAGCTCATAAATGCCTAGACTCGTTGCATAAATAGTCGCTTTACGAATTCCCCTACGTACTGTGAATGTCTTCCTCAAATAAAAAGCTTCTTCTGCGTCAGAATCAATGGAAGCTGCATCAGGTGTAATCCACTTTGCTGTCCAATCAGCTGAGCTTAGCTGCCCCATTTCCCAGAAAGCGATTTCGCTCCAAGGCGATTGCAAACCAGACTGATCCCTTACTTGGACACGATAAAAGTAACGATTTCGGGGCTGCAACTCTTGACCCTCATAAACAACAAGCACAGATTGTTCCGATTGTATGTGACCGGAATCCCAAACCAAATGACTCGGTTCGAAAGAATTTTCAACCATACTAACCTGGATGTGATAAGCTGATTGGATGGTATGTTTGATGTCCGAATCTAATTGCCAAGTAAAGCGAGGCTGGGTCGTATCCAATCCAATCGGGTTGACGCGGTATTCGCATGTTAAGTTAGAAATATTGAGTGTCGTCATTCAAAATCCTCCTACTTTTATCAAAAATGTCGTATACCCTATTCATAAAGTAAGCATCAATATGTCCTATTGTAGAGCATCTTTTGACACAATATGAAGGTGGATTCAGACAATCTTATAGGTAGAATACGACATGGAATATTTATTTTTTTTCGGCTTCCCCTCAATTTAGGAATCGCATGCGAATAATATACAGTTATCGTAAATCACGAATGAGTAGGAGCTTAAGATGTTACAAAAAACACACAGTATTGCCGGATTCATTTCCGCGGAAATTGTTCTCACGTATCAAGATATTAGTTTCTTCTCATGGGATGCCGTTGGGGCTCTCCTACTTGGATGTTTGGCAGGTACGCTAGCGGATGTCGATAAGCCAGGTTCTACAATGGCGAAGGTTCTTTTTCCTTTATCTGCTCTGCTGCGGCTGCTGAAGGTAAAGCATAGAACCGTCACCCATTCCCTGCTTTTTCTACTTCTCTTAGTCGTAATTGCGATGCCCTTATCACCTTTATATTTCTGGGTATTCATCCTCTCTTACGCGTCACACTCGTTTATTGATTTATTCAATGATAGAGGGGTTCAGCTGTTCTGGCCTATTCCCTTCAAGATTCGTCTACTCCCTAAATGGATAGCTATTGACACGGGTTCAGTGAGCGAGACCGTTTTTCGATGGTTACTTCTGGTTTTGAGTCTATTCATCCCTTTTTGGACTTATATACTTCCTCAAATTTTAAGTCATAGCGCTTTGTTTTAATGCGTTGCAACAATGTAATCCCCATTGGCATTGAGTAGAAATTGCGCATGATATGCTCCTTGAGCGTCGGGCTCAGCTAAGCTCTGCACGATCTCGCCAACAGCAGGAACACCTAAGAAGTCGTTCAATTCCTTTTTCATCGTGGATTGGAAAAGGATCTCGACTTCTTTCCCCTGCGTTCTCGGAGAAATAACAGGATGGCTCAAATGAATCGGATTATTCTCATCCCATAATTCAGAGTGATACTGCAGCTGACTCGGAACTTCCAAATTGTCAGGAACGGAGACCAATAAAACCGTTTCCGTATCATTGTTTTTTACTTGCATGACCATTCCTGCTACATATGCTGGACCCGGTTGGATTTCTTCCATCGACATCATACTTTTCTCAGGAGAAATGAATGCAAACAGTAAAAACAGAGGAAATAAATGAATGAAACTTTTCTTGAACTCTTCCTTGTAGCGGCACTTTGACATCTTCATCAATGCTCCCCCTTTGCGATTAATCTACATATCACGCTTCAATTCATTCGTTAGTTATCCTTACCCCATTCATAAGTATTTGAAAACAACATGTAACAATTTTATTGAAAAAGAAAATAAACTGTCCCAAAAATCGGTAACCAGCATTTGCGTTCCGCTAACTAGTGCCGGGTGGCTTTCATCGGTTGAAAAACAAAAAAATGAGAAGGCAAGTAACCTTGCCACCTCATTTTTTCTCTGCCTCTAAATGTATTTATTTGGTAATCTCAAATATAGTATCAACGACAAGAGGAAGATGATCTCGTAAAGAATTAGCTCCCAGAACCGATCGAGCATGAGCCCCCTTCTCACCGAATACCTCCTGCATAAGGTCAGAGACCCCATTTAAAACCAAATGATGTTCGACGTAATTAGGATCTGCATTGACGAAACCTTGAACCTTAACGACTTGTGTAATCCTATCCAAGCTGCCAAGTGCATGCTTGGCTGCAGAAAGTACTTCAAGGCCTGCCAAGCGTGCCAGTTGGTAGCCTTCTTCTGTTCTGTAATCCAACCCAAGCTTCCCTTTTGGCTTCCCAGATGGACCTTTTCCAGAGATAAACAACAATTGACCAGTTACAACATAATTAACATAGTTTGCAGCAGGGCTGCTGCTCTCAGGTAGCACAATACCTAATTGGTTTAACTTCGTCTCAATCGATTCTGTCACTATGCTTCACCTCTGACGATATTGATAATTGCTTATCCTAAAGTCTATACTATTATTGACCCTGATATTAGGCTCAGTTTCTCATAAAATTTAGGGGTCAGATTTGAGGTTTCTCATGTTCGATATCTTGCTTACAAGTGATGAACAAGGTCCACTTTATATACAGTTATATCGTCATATCCGAGGTCTTATCCAGCGCGGTGACATCCAAGACAGAACGAAATTACCATCCATTCGCACCCTCAGCCAACAGATACATTTTAGTAAAAATACAATTGAAACGGCTTATCAAATGCTTATTGAAGAAGGATATGTGATAAGTAAGCCTCGTTCAGGTCTTTATGTGGTCGCTCCCTTCTTGCATCCACCGATCCCAAACCAACATCCGTTCAATCTACCGAAAGACACACAAATTTCCAACATGAAAGCTCTGCAATCTTCACACGAAGCTCCTATTGATTTTAGTCTTTTAGAAATCGACAGCGAGTCTTTCCCGCTTCAAGCGTGGAAGGCTTGCTTAAACGAATCCTTTTCCTACAACAGCGGCCCACAAATATAGACGCGGTATACGTTACTCCTTCCCACCGTCCTTCAGGAAACCCTTTATCCTATGCGATTAGGCAGGAGCTGATTCACTGGGCATATCACAATCAAAGCCATATTATTGAAGATGATTATGATGGGGAATTTCGTCATGCTGGCAAAACCATTCCTTCGCTTCAAGGCCTTGATCAGCATGGTGTGGTCATTTATATCGGAACATTTTCCAAAGCTTTCACGCCTGCATTACGTATGAATTATATGGTGCTGCCTCATCAACTTTTGCCTAAACTTCAAACTATGGAACGCACGCTCTCTAGCCCCTCACGTATGGATCAGCTCGCCATGGCTCTGTTCATGGAACGTGGACATTGGTATCGTCATATCAGGCGTATGCGTAACACGTATCGGAAAAAGCATGAGAAAATGCTCCAGCTCATACACACTCATTTAGGCTCTCTTGTTCAAATAGAAGGCGGGGGAGCAGGACTGCACATTGAATTGACGGTCCATATTGCATGTTCAGCAGAAATGTTAAAGGAGCTAGCTCTTTCAAAAGGGGTTCGTGTATACACTACTCAACAGACAGAGCTAATAGCCAATAACAAAAAGCCCAAGATTTACATGGGCTTTGGTGGAATAACCTTGAAGAATATGGAGCGCGGGATTCAATTATTAAAAGAAGCTTGGATACGATGATTATTGCATCGGAACCGATATTTTGAAACAGATGCAGCCGTCTGCCACAGACACTTCGATAGTTCCCTTGTAATACTCGATTCGTTCCTTCACAACTGATAGACCAAGCCCCTGGTGCTCACCTCCACCTTTGGTGCTGTAGCCGATCGTGAACATTTTGTTATAATCATCAAGTTGGAATTCGGGATCCACCGGGTTGGTTACAGATATGGTTAAATGGTTCGACTCCGACCATCCGTTAACCATGACCTCACGTTCGTCTGGTGGGAATTTATTGACCTCATCAAACGCATTATCAATCAAGTTCCCAATAATTTTCACGATATCAACGGATTTCACACCTAACGACAAGCCTTCTAGGCCGGTAAAATGGTAATTGAAATCGATTTTGGTTCTCATGGCAAGCGCAATCTTTGCTTGGATAAGAGCTGCAATAGCCGGATGCCCGATTCGAATGATATCGTTCACTTCGTTGATTTCTTCAATTAATTCCTTCATGTATTTCATTTGGTCTTCTTTTTTCCCTTTAGATAGCAGAGCATACATGGTTTGAACATGGTTTAGAAAGTCATGCCGTTGACTACGTATCGTAGCGAACATCAGATCCACGTTTTGAATGTACATTTCTTGTGTGGACTGGACAGCTGTTTCTCGGCTTTTCGTAATAAATCGGAATACCAAATAGATAAGCACACAGCTAAAAATCGTAAATAAAACAATGAGAACTGTAAGCTGAACGAGCTGCTTGTTTAAAGTACGTTGAATCGTTTGATAATCCGAGACGATGGTAATCACATAAGGAACTTCCCTTTGAACTTCGGTCAATTTCTCCTTAACAGGAACATACATGAACGTTTTCAGAATGGGCTTCCCATTCCATCTCTCCACAACGCTAACTGGTTTATTTTTCTGTATGGACTCCTTGTAATTATCCAAATCCTTCGGACTCATTATGTTATATGTACCAAATAAAACCGGGCGGTCATAGACCGATATGAATGGAACTCCATTACTGTCTTTATACTCAATCGGCTTTGTACCAAAAGTAGTCCCGTTCAGTCCCGATATTTCCATAATATCTGGATTCGAAGCGAGCGTTTTCTTCACAATCGTATCCGCGCCTACAATTTGCTTGAATTTCTGAATTTTATCCGCATTGACAAACACACAGATTAAATAATTCGTGCTTCCATCATAAAAGTACCCAAACTTACTAACATTGCTCGAACCTGAAGCCGGAACTTCATAAATACCCGACCAGAAATTAGGCAGCTTTTGCCCCTCAGCAATCGTAACTTGATGGTTATCCAGAAGCTGGCTAAAAGCCGTAAACCAATACCCGAATGTTTTTGTACTTGTAATCTGAAGCTCCTTGGGCTCGGATGATTTACCTACCATAATATCATCACCATTTCGCTTCATCAGCGAGAAGCCATCAACACCCGCTTGCCTGGCAAGTTCAATTAATTGTTCATTCGAAACTTTTTCAATATCCGGATCTAGCTGACTCTTGGCGAAAAGCGCGACTGAACGAAGATTCTCACCAATCAAATCTTCTACAAAAAATGAACCTTCCTCTGATTGCTCAATGGATGTGCGAATTTGACTCGCAGTCGATTCCATGCGTTCAGATAACGCTTGCGTTAAGAGTGATTTCGTGAACCAATAATAAGAGGTGTTATTGAATACAAGCAATAAAATAACAATAGCAAAGGTGACATAAATGACTTTGGTGTTGATTCTCATGAAGTTTCACACTTTCTTTTTGATGTAAACTCAATATTACAATGTAGACGTGAAATAATTTTCGACACAAACCGAGGAAATATCCCTCTTTCAGTAGTATAGTTGGATACGAAAGCCTTGTCTATCTATTAATATACACGCATCAAAACGTTTGGTAATATAGGGAAGAAATCAATAGAATTAGGATCATGGGGGACGCAATAAATGACAAAAACAGCATTAATTACCGGTGCCTCTTCCGGAATAGGCGAAGTTTTCGCGAGACGATTTGCCGAGAAAGGAAACCATCTCATTCTAGTCGCACGGTCCAAAAATAAATTGGATCAACTAGCTACAGAGCTTTCCACTAAGTATGCTGTTAAAGTTCATGTTATTGCGATCGATTTGAGCGTAGAGAAAGCAGCATCCGAGGTCTTTAAGCAAACTGAGCAGCTAGGAACGCACGTCGACATTTTGGTCAACAATGCCGGATTTGGCTTGAGTGGCGAGTTTTTAAATCACTCCCCCGACATCTATCGGCAGCAGATGATGCTGAATATAACTTCAGTCGTGGAAATGACTCATTATTATTTACCGAAAATGGTTGCAAAAGGCGATGGGACCATCATTAATCTGGCATCCTTGTTATCCTTCTTCCCTTTTCCTTATTGTTCTGTTTATAGTGCGACGAAAGCTTTCGTTCTTTCTTTCACTGAGTCTCTATGGGAAGAATATCGCCATAAAGGAATTAAATTGTTGGCTCTGTGCCCTGGCCCGACGGATACCAAATTTTTTGATACAGCCAAAGATGTTGAAACCAACAATAAACGGACACCGGAACAGGTCGTAGCTACGGCTATAAAGGCATTGGGACGCAATAAAACCTACGTCATCGACGGCGGCGTAAATAAGTTCAATGCTTTTCTGGGACGTGTCCTCCCTAGGAAGACCATTGTCAAATTGTTCGGATCTGCCATCCGGAAATCAATGACAGCCAAGTAATACATGCAGTCCATTCTCCATTTGGAATTGGGCTGCATTTTTTTGATCTGAGCTTGTTTTTCACGAGAACGAATGTTTGCTATAATGAATTCAACCAATAACAATTCTGGAACATATATATTTTCAAAAGGAAGGATCAAGGTAATGAGCTTTCAGCTGACAGATGGGATCATTAGATTGTTGTGCGGCCGGTTTTCTTATGAAAAAGGAGAAGCCTACTACCATGAAAGACAAGTGACTTTCCTAAATGAAGATCCTGAAACACCACTCTATGAAGCCACGGTCGAAGGATATAACGGAACCTACCTAGTAACCGTTGAAGATGATACAAACGGGGATGTTACTGCCCATTGCACCTGTCCTGCGTATGATCCAGACGATAAATACTGCGAACATATCGCTGCCGTACTGCTGAATATTCATGCTATTCAGCAAGTATCTCGAGTCGTCGGTCCAATAACCTGGCCTATTGGACATTCAGAGGGAAATAGTAAGTTGACGAGCCATATACTGGATTTGTTCGGGAACAAACCGCAGCGTCCAAGCCGTTCACAACCTCTTTTCGATACAAGAGATGAACTGGAACTGGAGTTTACTTGCAAACCATTCCAATACGGCTATCGGAAGTTCATGTTCGGGATTGAGATGAAGGTCGGTCCTAAACGACTGTATATCGTCCAAAGATTAAGAGAATTTCTTGATCATATTGACCGGAGAGAAGCCTATGAATTTTCAAAGCATTTTACCTACGACCCTAAGCTCCATAGTTTTCAAAAAGAAGATGATGCGGTCATTCGGCAGCTCATCGAAATTTATCGCAATGAGCAGATGTACCTTGAGACTTCAACTACGTACTCCGTTCGTGCGAATCATTTGAGTGGCGATCGGATGCTTCTGGTCCCTCCTTTCTCATGGACAACCTTTCTTCCCGCGCTTACCGAGGCTTCGTCTGTAAAACTTGAGCAGGATAACCGCACATTCGATGGAATCCGTGTATCCGATGAACCCATCCCGCTCCACTTTGAGTTCGACCAAACAGAGGCCGAAGACTTCCAATTGGATGTCCAAGGTCTGGACAAGATTACGGTTATGGAATCGTATGGGGTTGTCCTTTCTGAAGGAAAGCTGCTGCACATCCAGGCTGAACCGTGCAAGCGCCTTTCGGAGCTAAAGCAAATGCTCGAAAACTCCAGCAAGCACCAATTTCAGATTCCGCCCGCACAAATGGAACCTTTTATGGAAAAAGTAATTCCTGGCCTGATGAAGCTAGGCAGTGTCCATATCGCTGGTGCCATTTCCGACCGCATTATGCGAACGCCGTTAAAAGCTAAGTTGTATTTGGACCGAGTGAAAGATCGACTGCTTGCCGGTCTGGAGTTTCAATACGGCGATATTGTCATTAACCCGCTAGAAGGCAATGAACAAAGGCGCGGAACCGACCGCATTCTAATGCGAGACGGAGATCAGGAGCGACGAATTCTGGAGCTTATGGAGCAAAGTCCCTTTGCTAAGACGGAGGGGGGATATTTCATGGATAGCGAAGACGAGGAATACGAATTTCTGTACCACGTCGTTCCGCAATTGGAGAAGCTGGTGACTGTTTATGCCACGTCTGCCGTGAAAACAAGACTTCTAACCGGACATGCCCCGAAGGTCAAGGTTGATGTGGATGAACGTACAGATTGGCTGGAATTCAAGTTCGATATAGAAGGTATTCCTGAATCGGAAATCCGCAAGCTGTTGAAATCCCTTGGGGAGAAACGCAAGTACCACCGGCTGCCGGATGGAGCGTTATTGCCGCTCGAAAGCGTAGAGTTTCAGGAAATTGTCCGCGTCATGAACGAAATGGGTATTACCAAGGAGGACGTGAAAGCAGCAGAAATCCGCCTCCCTTTGGTCCGCGGGCTCATCTTGATGGACTCTGAGAAGCAAGGAAATACCGTTAAGCTGGGCAGAACATTCCGCCAGTTACTAGAAAACATGCGGAATCCGGATAATCTGGATTTCACGGTGCCGGCTAGTCTGGAGCGTGTACTTCGGGATTACCAGAAGTATGGATTCCAATGGCTGAAGACGCTGGCCCAGTACAATTTCGGCGGCATCTTGGCAGATGATATGGGTCTAGGTAAAACCATACAAAGTATCGCTTTTATTGTCTCTGTGCTGCCCGAGATCAGAAAACAGGCGCTGCCGGCAATCATTGTTGCTCCCGCTTCTCTCGTCTACAATTGGCTCAATGAGCTGAAGAAATTCGCGCCAGAGATTCGGGTCTCCATTGCCGATGGGAGCAGAGAAGAGCGCAGCAAGATTCTGAAACATGCGTCCCAAGTGGATGTCCTCATAACCTCTTACCCGCTTTTGCGTAGGGATATCGACCTGTA
This sequence comes from Paenibacillus germinis, assembly GCF_013141785.1. NCBI lineage: Bacteria > Bacillati > Bacillota > Bacilli > Caryophanales > Paenibacillaceae > Paenibacillus > Paenibacillus germinis. Next base: position 58,207 of record NZ_WHOC01000142.1, on the reverse strand, counting down.
TATAGAACAATTGTTCCATACGCTTATTTTGGATGAGGCGCAGGTGTTTAAGAACCACACTACGCAGACGGCCCAGGCGGTGAAGGCGATTCAGGCCCAATACCGTTTTGCCCTTACTGGAACTCCTGTAGAGAACAGGCTTGAGGAACTATGGTCCATCTTTGACGCGGTGTTCCCTCAATTGTTCTCCGGGAGAAGGGCATTCAATGACTTATCCCGTGAAAGTGTAGCCAAGCGGGTACGGCCGTTTCTGCTGCGCAGGTTGAAGACCGACGTTCTGAAGGAACTGCCGGAGAAGATCGAGTCGCTGCAAGCTTCCGAGCTGCTGCCAGAGCAGAAGAAGCTGTATGTTGCCTATTTGGCCGAACTACAACAGGAAACACTGAAGCATCTGAACAAAGACAGCTTTAATAAACATCGGATCAAAATTCTGGCCGGCTTGACCCGACTTCGCCAGCTGTGCTGCCACCCTTCTCTGTTCGTCGAAGATTATGCCGGAAGCTCGGCCAAATTTGAGCAGCTCATGCAGATTATCGAAGAATGCAGAAGCGCCGGCAAGCGGGTGCTGATATTCTCGCAATTTACAGCGATGCTGGGCATGATTGGGCGAGACTTAGGCTATCAAGGGGTGCCGTATTTCTACTTAGACGGTAAAACCCCATCTGCCGAACGTGTAGAGCTGTGCAACAAATTTAATGAAGGCGAGCGAGACCTGTTTCTCATCTCATTAAAAGCTGGCGGTACTGGACTAAACCTTACCGGTGCCGACACCGTTATCCTTTACGACCTATGGTGGAATCCTGCTGTGGAGCAGCAAGCAGCCGACCGTGCTCATCGAATCGGGCAGAAGAAGGTCGTACAGGTGATCCGTCTTGTTGCGCAAGGCACCGTAGAAGATAAAATGTACGAGCTCCAACAGAAAAAGAAGAATCTGATTGATGAAGTGATCCAACCGGGCCATGAGGCCTTGTCCGCCTTGACGGAGCAAGAGATTCGGGAGATTTTGATGATAGGATGATTACATAGCAAATAGAAGGGCTTCCCCAAGGCCATTGTAAGATGATTGAGGAAGCCCTTCTTTTTGTCAATTATTAATGTGATAAGTTTAATTAGCTACAATTTTAACGTCCTGCTTCCAAATGATTCTTTCGCCGATACGAATGACGACACTCACTTGGTGGGTACCGTTCGTAAGCGGTCGGGAAGCCTTTAAACTAAACAACGTGACTGGCGCAACACTAGCATCAGGATTGTTAACGATCCCATTGATTTGGGAAAGATGTCCTTCTCCGCCATGGTCTCCGTTCTCCTCAATGAACATCTGAAGCGGCATCTGATCAGACTTATAATCTTCTCGACTGGTCCAATCATCAACAAAAGCTTGTAACTCCAGCCTGCCCTTTGCCGCACTGGTTGGGAGCTCCCCTAACCTTACCTGATAAACTTTCTCGAACAGGCTATACTCGTTCCCAGCAAATACCTGCGTTAATCCAAAAAGGGTCTGAACGTCTTTCAAATTAAGATACCAGCTATCGCGGCTATGACGCGGCATCTCTGCTAATTGAACACTTTTATCCTTAGTACCGTGCCAAGAAATCAACGCATTCCTATCTCCAGCTTTAAGCTCAAAGGAATAATCAGCCTTACTGAATGTGACGGCGTCCCTGCCCTTCACCATTTCTACTTTGTATTGAAGCTGTTCAGCAAGCAGGATTGCATCCAAGTAAGATTGCTCCTTTTCCGTGTACCCAATTCGCCCGCCATTGTTAAGCTGTAATCCACCATTCGCGGCAGGTGCAATTCCTAAACTATTCGTGTTCGTTTTTGAAATATGAAATATCGTATTCGTATCTTCATCCCATATTTTGTCCTGACTATAATTCCAGAAGGGTATCCATCCTGATCGCCCATCGACTTGAACTTTCAACCACAACCCACCGTTTGGTCCATTCCATGCCTCTGTAGCCTCCACGGTCTGATCACGCAGCAGTAATGTCGAAGAGCTGAACGGTATTTCCGGGTAACGGAACAGCTCCTTTTGATCATTAACCTTTACCTTCCAATGAACTGGTGTCGCTGATTCGGGCTCTCCAAACAGTTTGTTTATCCATCCAGTACCTTTCGATGAACGTACATGATACCAAGTGCTATTATTCCAAATCGAATAAGGACCTCTCCCGTTCTCCAATCGCTCTTCGATCTTCTCAAAAGCGATTACCGTTTCACCATTAATCACGGCATCTTCCTTCTTGTATCCATCCCAAACATCATGAATAAGCGGGGTTTCACGCACAATCGCTATGGTTTCATTCGTACTCAGGATCGGAACTCCCTTATCACCCGTCCATGTGGTCCCTTGATCCGTTTGAACTTCGAATGCTCGATCATAGATGGTTGTGAACTCCCTTGCGATCGTGTAATCGCCTGCCTTGGAGTTTGACCAATCTTGCTTCTGCTCGCCAATCCCCATAGCCGTTCCAAGATCACTATTGGACGGTAGCCCATAATAATGCGCTTTTCGCTGCACCTTATGTACAGTACCTATTTGATTGACGGGTATATGCGCCCAGAGATCACCTAACCAGGTGGTGTGCACCTTAATCCATGCTTTACTGGTGGGATCGTTCGTATAGAACCATTGTTTTTCAGCCGCAACTACCTCAACCTCTTGTGCGGATAAGGAGGTTGCTGGTCCACCTTTGGTGCTTTGACTGCGATATAGCGGAGTTTCTTCTAAAAGTGTAATTCGTTTAGGCGGCTCCATGTCGATTTCCCATGGATTTGGCCTGATCCACCGCGGCCCGAACATTGTTTCAATCTTCCAGGTGGATAAACCAGTCGACCACGAGCTTTCTACAGTGAGGACATTTACCTCCTGAGGGGCAAAAGTACCTTCCGGCGCATCATCTGGCTGATTAGGATCTGCATAATAGGGCGTCTCCGCCAAAAGCTCAATCGTGGCAGGGAATCTAATTCCTTCAGGCGCGTAGGATCCTCCATAAATGGGTTCAGCTTTCGTCTGATGCGGCAAACTGCCTAATCCTAATCCAGCGGCTAGGATCGCGATAGTGAGGATCTTCATTTTACTCATCTGGAACAATCACATCCTGACTTGAATAAATTAGGGAAAACTTACCATCTATTTGACGCCAGTTATAACCATAAAGTTGCTTACATCCTGCCCAGCTTATGAAAAAATGATCAAGTTAGACAGTTCTCCTTGTCTTACTTACTTTACTTGCCTCAGTTACTTTAGTAGTATATCTAGTATCGAATGAATGAGGAGCTGCAAAAAATATGTCCAATGATGAAATTATTCTAACTCCAGAAGGATTACGTAGTTTAGAATTAGAGCTTGAAGATCTCAAAACCGTCAAACGCAAAGAACTAGCCAGCCGTATTAAAACAGCGATTAGCTATGGTGATCTCAAGGAAAACAGTGAGTACCATTCCGCTAAAAACGACCAATCTTTTATGGAAACCAGAATATTGACGATTGAAAGAATGCTGAAGAAGGCTAAAGTTGTTAAAAATATCGGAACTTCCAAAGTTCAAGTTGGCTCTACCGTTATTCTCAATGATGTGGAATTTGCAGAGAAAATTGAGTATAAAATCGTCGGTACGCAGGAAGCCGATGTGAATGAAAATAAAATTTCTTACGAAAGTCCTCTTGGCGTTTCCCTCATGGGCAAATCAGTCGGTGATGTGATTAGTGTGAATGCACCAATGGGTGTCATTAGCTATGAGCTGCTTGAAATCAGAGCGTAACCTAACGCAATCCTTCTACTAAACTTAATAAAAGGCATTGTCATGCAGCGGCGGCTGCACGGCAATGCCTTTTTGACTTGTTCTCAAGCCTTACTCACCAATTGCTTGAATGATTTCCAAGGCTTTTTCCATTTTCTGAATATAAGCTGTCTCATTGCTGGAACACATGAATTTGATGTTCGACTGTCCCTCGCCAAGTAATTGGTTTCGGTCGCTAAGCAGTTGTATCAACCGATTCACAGTACCCGAGCTTCCATCAACAATTTGGATGTGATTTGGCAGGATCTTTCTTAGAACTCCCCTATAAAAGGGATAATGTGTGCATCCTAGAACAACGGTCCCATACATCCTCAGGTCGAACGGCTCAAGCTTAGCATGAAAATAATCAGTGATTTGTTGACTCTCCACATTTAATTGTTCACAGAATTCAACCAATTCCGGCAGCGGTACTGAATCCACCATACCCATATCATCCATACGAGAAACTAGCTCTCTATATTTCGATTGCTTGAGTGTTAAAGGCGTAGCGAAAACGAGCACTCTTTTACCAGATGAACGATTCATTTCAAGTGCTGGCTTTACCGCGGGTTCCATGCCGATAATCGGCATCTCGTAGGTTTTCCGTAATTCTGCAATGGCTATACTAGTTGCTGTGTTGCAAGCAATGACGAGGGCTTTGACCTCTTCTTTGATAATCATGTCTACGGATTTTTTGACAAAAGCAAGAACCTCGTCCTTCGATTTCGTCCCGTATGGAACATGAAGGGTATCCGCAAAATATAGAAAATCTTCATGAGGCAGTTGCTTCATGGCTTCGTGTAAGACCGTAATACCGCCTATCCCTGAATCAAAAAAAGCTATTCTCATTATCTTCACCCTGTATGTATTGTTTCTTTTCTATAGCAATCCAGCTGTAATAAGTCCGTTTCGAATGCCATCTTCATCCACATGTGTCGTTACATGATCAGCATAAGGTAGTAAGTCTTTGTGGGAGTTCCCCATCGCGATACCGAATCCGACATACGAAAGCATCTCCATATCATTTAACCCATCACCGAAAGCTACAGCATCTTCCGGTTTCAATCCAACAAGCTCCAAAAGCGCGGCAATCCCTTGGGCTTTCGAACCACCTGCTGGTAATACGTCTATCGCATGCTGGTGCCAGCGAATCAGCTTAAATTCCGATTGCAGTTCCTCGTACAAATGCTCATCCGTGTCTTCAATATGCAAGAAGATTTGATAAATATCGTTGGTTTTCCAGAAATCCGGGTCATATGCCGGCAAATCAACCTTCAATGAGGAAACCGATCCAACAACAAAAGGATGGTCCTCTGTATCCGTGAAGAAGTTATGCTCTCCTTCAAATACGAGGGAATGTTTATGCTTAGTCGCCAATTTCACCAGCGCCTCTATACTGCTCTTGGCGATAATCCGTCTGTAGAGCGGTTCACCACGATAAACGGCATAGCCGCCGTTCAAGCATACATAGGAATCGATCCCAAGCTGCTCAGCCAAGGGCTTGATGAAGTAGGGAGCTCGTCCTGTTGCAATAACCGGTTCGATCCCCTGCTGCTTTAATTGTTGAATAGCAATGATCGTACTGGCAGGAACATGTTTTTCTTCGTTAACTAATGTGCCATCAATATCAAAAAATACAATTTTATACACGGTATGGATCTCCTTTTCATTAGGCGGCAGCACGGCTGCTCCTCTTCTCTCTATCTCTCAATTAAACACCAAAAGCAAAGAAAAAACAAAGAAAAAGAGAATCCCGCAGGCTTCTCTCCGCCATGTCTAAACAATTTCATCAATAATCCCGAATGATAAGGCCTCATCTGGACTTAGATACCAATTACGTTGATGCTCCTGAACACGATGCAGCTCGTCTGTATGCAGCTTCGTTTTGGATAAGATGTAGTCATCATAAATGTTTTGCAACCTTTGCGTTTCATCCACACGATTCTTCAAGTGTTCCAAATGACCGTCGATATGTGTAGATACAGAATGATACATGAATGTACTAAGTCGGCCAGCGTACCTCTTATGACCACTAACAGCGATTAGTAAACTCATGCTAGCAGCAAGTCCATACACGTATGTATGCACCGGCGTCTTACTGTTATCAATCACATTGATCAATCCTAGACCATCATAGACACTGCCCCCATTACTATTAATAATTAAGTCGATGGGCAGACGCTTGAAGTCTTTTTCTTTCTTATCTTTGTCATCATCATATTGATTAATTCTCATGATTTGCTCGATTATGGTTTTCACAGAGCTTTTATTAATGCCATCGAATAGATATAAGGTCCTGTCATTCATAGCATGCCTCCTGTCCGCATGGCCTACTGATACGTTAGTCTATTCTCGTTTTATAGACTTTGTAACTCTTTTTCCTTTCTTTTCTGGATTTTTGGGCAAAAACAAAAAAGGCCAACCCGTTGGTTGACCTCTCAATACCCTATGCCAAGCTTGTATACATGTTTGAAATATTAACGAGTTTTGAATCTAGCAAGCGATTCTTGCAGCTCTTGCGCCAAATTGCTTAAATCTTCTGCTGAGGCAGATATTTCCTCCATGGTCGCGTGCTGCTTCTTCGACCCTTCAGAAATGCCTTGTCCGTGGTCATAAGAAGCTTTGGTCATGTGCACAATTTCGCTCATGGAAGCCGTTACTTCCTGAGTTCCAGCCGACATTTCCTGAGATGCTGCCGATACTTCCTGGATTTGGTCGGAAATTTCTTGGAACGTCGAGGTAACACGGTTAAAGACCTGCCCTGCTGCATCAATAAGCTCGGAACCTTTCTCTACGTCTAGTACACCTTTATTCATTGCTTGTACGGCTCTTGACGTCGAAGACTGCACTTCCCGAATCAAACTCGAAATATCTGCTGCAGAGGATGACGACTGTTCCGCCAGCTTCTTGACTTCGTTCGCCACCACCGCAAACCCGCGTCCTTGTTCGCCAGCGCGTGCTGCCTCAATAGAAGCATTGAGTGAGAGAAGTTGGGTTTGGCTTGTAATTTCAGTGATAACCGACACAATTTCACCGATTTTTTGTGAGTACGATTCAAGTGCTCTCATATCATCGGCCGATTTCCCAACGGATTCATTAATGAACTTCATTTGTTCGACAGCCTGATTGATCGCAACGCGTCCTTGCTGAACTTCCTGCAGCGAAGCATGTGATGCTTCTGTCACGACCGACGAAGATTCTGCAATCCGTTGTACTCCAATAGCCATTTCCCCCATCGCGGTCGATGTTTGCTCCGCTCCTTGCAGTTGGCCTTTACTCGTATTGAACACTTCTTGAATCGATTCGGCGATCGTAGTGGCAACGTCGACCGATTCCGCAGCGCAAGCCGTAAGCTCCTCCGACGAAGCGCCTAACTGTTCAGCGGTGTATCTAGCCTTTCCGACAATGTCTGAGAAAGAATCGAGCATAAGATTCATGTTATCGGCAAGCTGTCCGAGCTCGTCACTTCGCATCATAGCAAGACGTGGAGTTAAATCGCCTTCAGCCATCTTCTTCACTGCTTCCGTAATAGCAATAATTGGTTTCGTTGTTTTCGTCGAGACAATCAGTGCGAAAGCTGCTACTACGATAGTCGTAATCACAGTCAGCCATATCGATACTTGATTTGCTGTTTTTACCGAGCTATATACTTCCTCATGCACTAAATTCGTAACCAAGCGCCAGCCAGTTGACGGGATTGTATCAAAGCTAATTTCTGATGCGACCCCATCCTCGCGTGTAAATTGAAACGTTCCTTTCTCAGCTTTCAAAACAGTTTCTTTAAACTTAGCTGCTTCCGAAGGCGTAAATACATCCTCCATTTTTTTGCCAACTTTAGCTGCATCAGGATGGGTTAAGAGCATTCCGGAAGGAGACATTAAGTAACCGTAGCCTGTCTCCCCTATTTTTATCGTCTTGGTGTAGACGGTAAGATTATCTGTTGTTAATGGACAGAATAATCCACCGATGTAGTTTTGCTTATCATCCAGCAGCGGGACAAATACAATGATGACATTTTTACCCGAAGCTTTACTGACGAGCAAATCACTACTCACAGGCAGCTTCGTCTGCTTGGCTTGCTTAACGTAATCACGTTCACCAATAGGAATCTTTTGACCAGCTGAAGTAAGCGCAGTATCGTCTTTATTGGCATAAACATACTGTTCAACTTCTTTGTTGGCTAGTTCAAATTTCTTAAGCGTCTTCATAATTTCCTGTTCATTGCCACTCTTGAACTCGTCAAACTTTTGCATTTCTTTCAAAATCGCTATGTGCCGCTGGATGGAATAGTCAATTGCTGTTACATTGGCTTTAACGACACTCTCTTCCTTGGAGTGAACTTCGCCTGTCACGACACTCTTCAAATAGTACGAAGAAAAAATAATACTAAACAGCATCGGTACTAACGCAATAAAAAGAAACATGGCTGTCATTCTTGCTTTAAAAGACTTAAATGATAGCTTACTTACCCATCCTTTTACATTTACAGTTTTCTGTGGCTTCATTCCTTATTACTCCTCTATGTGATCATTAATCTTTCATGTGAATTCGATATACTTTGACAAATCCCTCTATATTTCGACACATGTCAGAAGCAGTATTCAATTACTACAAAATGAAAAAAAGCATGTCAATCCGCGAGGTTTTCACGGTTTGAACATGCTCTTTTTCACCCGACTACTCTGCATCTATTTCAACTAACTGCACAATAAAGATTGAGCCTTTGCCGAGCTCCGTATCAACAACCACTTTCCCATGATGTGCTTCAATGATTTCCTTGACAATAGATAACCCAAGACCTGTTCCTCCGATTTTCCTGCGATCCGAATTATCGACACGGTAAAACCTCGTAAACAGTTTGTCCAAAGCATCGGCTGGAATGCCAAGACCATAATCTTGTATCTTGATTAACACTTTACCGTTATCGGTTTCAACATAAATATCAATTTTCGTCGCACCCGGCGAATACTTAATCGCATTGGAGATCAAATTATGAAACACTTGCTTTAAACGGTCTTCATCCCCTTGGACAAATATGGGTTCCGCTGCTGCATGCAGCTCAGCTTCATGATTGTCTTTCCCCTGCCACTGCTCAACGATTTCGCGGAGTAATAGAACAGCGTCCAAAGATTGGAAATGGAATTCTTGCCGGCCCGAATCCAAGCGCTGCAAATCAAGAAAATCGTTAATCAAATTAGATAACCGTAAGGATTCCTTATGAATCGTCTCAATATATTTAGCACGCTTCTCTTCTGTCACAGCACGTGTTGCCAGGATTTCAATAAAACCTACAATCGAGGATAATGGCGTCCGAATTTCGTGAGAAATAATGCTGACAAACTCATTTTTCAACTCATCAATTCGCTCTTCTTCGGTACGATCTCTGAGTCCGACTAGATGTCCTCTGAGCGTCCCTTCCATTTCACCTGAAATAGGATTGACATAGCATTCATAGTGCCTTGTTTCGCCTTTCAACGTCAATCTAGATATACGCTTACGAAAAGGCGGGATGGATTGTTCGAAATAAGCGTCGATGAACTCATCAAAAGCAGCATCTGCGGTTTTCATTCCTAGACAATAGCTAGACATCCTTTCTCCGCTTTCGAGCGGACGTTCAAAGAAATGTTCCACGCGGCGATTCGCAAAGATAACCCGTCCTTCTATGTCACACATGATAATGGCCTCATGGCTGGATTCAAGCATTCGCTCAATAATATCGCTCTGTTCCGAAATTTTTCTCTCAGCCAGCTGGCTTTCACCAAGCAGCACCTTATAATTATATTCACTGTCCTTCACTTGCTGGAAAAGCTCCGTCATTCTCAGATACATTTTGGTAAACTCATAAATCATTCCCGCAAGCACAATATTTGCACATACAAAAGTGTTCCACCTAGCCACATACCATCCCACACTAAAGCGCCCGCCGCCACAAAGAATAATCGCCACATCAAGCATTGAAGCAAGTATGGCTACACATAGCCAGGTCGAAGTAACCGTACTCGCTTTGGTTCTTTTATAGTAAACAATTAATGTAATCAAAGTAATGAGGACAATAGGCAGCCCAAGACCATATATAAACAAAGGCGTTAGCTTACCTTGAGACAACACAATTGGCAGTTGATTTTTGAAATGCGTCGTGATGTAAGTCAATCCTATAATTAGTAAAATGACACCTATCAAGGTGTACAGACCTAATCTCTTAGCCTTGCTAGCACTATAATTAACATTTGCAAATTTCGATTCAATCATCATATAGAGGGTAATCGCTAGAGGAAATCCTGCGTGCAAGATCACGTATAGCCAAGCCGAGGTTTGTGTTCCTGCATGGAACAAGCCATTTTCAACGAAAACACGAGGGAACGTGAGAATATAGACCAAACTCATACCACCGGAGAACAGATACAAGGCAAACAGGACCAGCACAGCCGGTGAGCGATTGATTTTGAATTGACTATAAATCACGTAAGCAGTAATGAATTCGAAACAAATAACCGTGGAAAAAATGGCCGGCTGATAGGCTTGCAGCTCAACCAACTGTATCCTTACAAACGGCACAGAAAGCAGTGAAATCAGAACCACTATAGCCCCAATAATAAAAGCAAACCGCCGCTGTGACGGATTTGACTTCATCGTTATTAAATTATATATCGTTGCCGGTGAAGCTTGATCCTGATTCATAACAACCTCCGCGAATTGATCTTCATTTTTCAAAATTCGACAAAGCTATGGCTCACTTCCTTCTTGCAAAAAGCCTCACTTCTTCCAGTTGCAAGAAGTGAGGCTGCCTATGTAAACTCATGCTTCTTCTTGCATTTGATACTGGTAAAGCTCAAGGGAAATATACCGCTGATCCGTAATGATGACACCTTCAGCTTGCAGCAAAAAACTTTGCATATGAGATCCTTCATCATCCATGATGGCAATCTCTCCCTTTGCATTAATGACTCTGTGCCAAGGAAGGCGATGCTTCTTGCTCATTGCATGCAAAATTCGTACGACTTGTCGTGCCGCCCTTGGGCTTCCAGCGAGCCTGGCGATCTGACCATAGGTCATGACTTTGCCCTCGGGGATACTCCGAATGATGTGAATAACTTGCTCCGTGAAAGGTGTCATTCTACACTAGCAAACTTGATGCATACCGGTTTAGACACATTTAGCACACTTCCGGTTGGAACGAGCTTCCCCGATTGCGAGTCACGTGAGAACGATACAATAAGATCTGAATCTTTGTTAGCTACCAGCAGAAATTGACCATCCGGCGATATCGCAAAATTACGAGGATGCTTCCCTAACGTAGGCGCATACTCCACCACTGTTAACTTACCAGTACTTGGATCGATGGCATACACGACAATACTATCGTGCCCGCGGTTAGATCCATATAGGAACTTTCCATCTGGTGAAACATGAATGTCCGCACAGGCATTTTCCTCATCATAAGACTCTGGGAGTGTGGAAATCGTCTGGATTTCGGTCAGCTCTCCTCGTTCTTCCTCATAGCTGAATGCCGTGACTGTGGAACCAAGTTCATTAATAACATAGCCAAAGGCATAGGACGGGTGGAAAGTAAAATGCCGCGGACCTGAACCGGGTGCTACTTGCACTTCATTATGAGGAATAAGGCGTTTGGCAGGGATATCGAGCTTGTACATCATAATCCGATCCAAACCTAGATCACAGACTCCCGCATAACGGTTTGTTTGATCCAAGAAAACAGAGTGAGCACGCGGTCTATCTTGCACCGATAGTATGCTTGCGCCATGATGCTGCTGGATATCAGCCGTTATACCTAAACGACCGTCCGCTAACACAGGAGACAAGCCTACCATACCCCCGTGATAACTGGACACCATCACCACTTGGTTCGTATGGTCTAATGTAATGTGACACGTCGTCGCAGGCAGTGTGATCTCGTTGTTCAGAAACGTTAATTCTCCTGTAGCTGAATCAATATCATAAGAAGATGCCGCCCCGCAGCGCTGCTGATTCTCGTCAATTCCCTCTGATAAGGCATATAGTTTCCAATTTTTCGCATCCACAGTCAAGAACGTCGGGTTTTGCAAACCATTTACTTGATGGGTGACTTCCAAGCTTCCATTCTCTTCATCGTATTGGCAGGTGTATACCCCAGGATTATTCGAATCCGCATATGAACCAATAAAAGCTAACGTTTTTTTCTTCTTTTCCAAAAATGCCACTCCCATTCTTCTGTTATCGATATCAGCATTATCTCAAATCCTCTTCTAAGGAGCAACAAAACAAAAACTTATGTATGAATGATCGATTGAGGAATGCTCCCGATCCCATAGAAAAACAAATGCACCATTTCCTCGATCAACGTGTCTATATCCCCATGTATTCCGGCATACTCCAGCACGGTGTCCGCCTGGCTCGTCAACATTTGCATATACATCATGATGGTGGATGTAGACAGCGCCCCGGTGATTTCCCCATTTTTCTTGCCGTCTTCAATGAGCTGGATCACAAGTGGAACACCCTTGGCCATATACTCCTCTTTGAGAAAATGCGTCATTTCTGGATCGTCGTTCCATATCTGCTTCATGACCTGAAGACTGAACGTTCTGGATGATTTCTTCTTCTGGAAAACGATGTACTCGATCTTCTCCTTCAGGGAGTGATCGCTGGAAAGAAACTCCCCAAATTCTTTCAACGCCGTCCGTGCATAATCTTTGAACACTTCCCGCACCAATGCTTCCTTGCTGCCGAAATAATTGTAGATGGTCACCTGTGATACGCCAGCCGCTTCAGCAATTTCGGCGATCCGCAGTTTTCTGGGATCGGACGTTTTCAGCATATTCAAAGTCGCGTGCATGATTTTTTCTTTTTTTTGCTGGGCTCTTTTTTCGTAGCCGTTCATTTGAATCACCCGTTTTTTTTGGAATAATGAAATTATAGCATAATTATATTTCAAAAGTATTGACGAGGTGAACATTCAGGAGTAACATAAGTTTTGAAATTATTAATAATAAATATTTCATAACTTTCATATTTGGAGGTGGCCGCGCATGTTGACTGTTCAGCAGCTGACCAAAACATTCCCGAACGGAAAAGGGATTTTTGATGTATCGTTTTCGGTCAAAAAAGGAGAGGTATTCGGATTCTTGGGTCCGAACGGGGCCGGCAAGTCCACGACGATCCGGCATATCATGGGATTCATGAAACCGGAGAAAGGCTATGTGAAGGTTGGCGGACTGGATACCTGGACTAAACAGGGGACCGTCCAGCGGTATATCGGTTATTTGCCAGGAGAGATCGCGTTTATTGAAGGCATGACCGGGCGCACGTTTCTTGATTTTATGGCGGAAATGCAAGGGGCGAAGCATTCGGCGCGGCAGGAGGAGCTGATCGACCGCTTTCAGTTTGACGTCCGGACTCCTATCCGCAAAATGTCCAAAGGTATGAAGCAAAAAGTTGGCATCGTTGCCGCTTTCATGCATCAGCCGGAGGTAATCATCCTAGATGAACCGACTTCGGGACTGGACCCGCTCATGCAGAAGGTGTTTATCGACCTGGTGCTGGAGGAGAAAGCCCGGGGCACAACATTCCTGATGTCGTCCCACAGCTTTCCCGAGATTGAGCGGACATGCGACCGCGCGGCAATTATTAAGGACGGGGTCATCCTTACCGTCAAAGATATTCACGAGCTGCAGTCGATGCAGCGAAAGTTATTCCAAGTGACGTTCGAACGTGCGGAGGATGCGGAAACATTCTGGCGGACTTCCGGCATAACAGTCGAATCGCGTGAAGGTAATCGAGTGCGGGTGGCTGTGCAGGGAGAGTATGGTCGTTTCCTCTCGGAGACGTCTAAGTACCCTGTCCGAAACTTGGATGTATTTACGCAAAGCCTCGAAGACGTGTTCATGAACTATTACGACCGGAAGGGGACATTACAATGAATTCCGCTCTCTATAAACACATGATGAAGATTCATATAAAAGGGATGATGAACTATGCGTTCGGATCAGCTTTTTATATCCTGCTCATGTTCTGGCTGTTCCCGAGCTTCGCAGGAAATAATGCAGCCCTAGATGAGTTGATCAAGTCCTTGCCGCCCGGTATGACCAATGCGTTCAACTTGGGCAGCGGCTTTGGCACCGTGGAGGGATTCATCTCAGGCGAATATTACGGCTTGCTGCTCGTACTGATCGTTTCGATTTTTTGCATCATGTTCTCCACACAGCTGATGGCGAAGTTGGTTGACCAAGGTTCAATGGCGTATTTGCTCGCGACTCCCACCACTCGCGGGAAAGTGGCGATGACGCAGGCAGCCGTTTTTGTTACTGGGCTTTTGTCCATCATGGCGGTGACGACATTATGCGGGTTTGCGGGATATGCCATATTTATAGGGGAATTGAGCGACTTTCACGGAGCGGCATACCTACGGATGAACTTAGCAGCATTACTGCTGTTCTTCGCAGTAGGCGGAATCGCCTTTCTCGTCTCTTCTTTAGCCAACGACGAGAAGAAGGCACTCGGGATATCAGCCGTGCTGACCTTCGGTTTTTTCAGTCTGGACTTTATCGGCAAACTGAGCGAAAAAATCAATTGGATGCGCAACCTGACGTACTTCTCGTTATATGATCCGAGCGGCATTATCGGCGGACAGACGGAAACCGCGCTTGCATGGTCAGTATTGATTGTGATTGGGCTCGTGACTTTTGCGGCGGGAATCGCGCTGTTCCGCAAACGTGATTTGCCTTTGTAAAGCATTGATCCTCCAAAAATGAGGTGGCAAAACATTATCAAATTCCGCTATACTAGGGTTATTCAATCAAGCTGGTCGTGAAGTACGCGCCGCTTTCATCTATGTTCGTAAGGAGTCAGCTCCTTGTGAACATTGGTGAATGCGGCGTTTTGTTTTAATCAAAACTCGCAGAGAAAGTGGGAATATCCATGAAATTTGAGCAAGCATTCGAAGCTTTCATGACTTCGCAGATTGCAGCAGAGACGAACGGTCGCAGACGAGAACGGTTAGAGCGGGAGCTCGGACATGGAGAATTGGAATTTCTGCGCTGCGTGTGGTATCCGGCAGTCGGACATTTCGACCATCTCTATCCAGAATGGGAAGTGCGTGACTTCGCGAACGGTTACCGCTATTTGGACTTCGCTTTTAGGCCAGGAGATGCTAAGGGTGTGATTGAAATCCAAGGCTACAGCTCACATGCTCGAGATCTTGATCTTTGGAGATTCAAAGACCTCTGTCTTCGGCATTGCCATCTTGCTTTGGATGGCTGGCTGGTTATGCCAATCGCATACCCATCAATTGTCGAGTCGCCAAAGCAGTGTCAGCAGCTTATTCTTTCAATTATAGGAAAATTTATTTCATCCAATGTACCAAATTCACTCTCTTGGCTAGAAAGTGAAACAGTCCGATTCGCGCGGAGACAATTGCGCCCATTCTCCCCTTCGGACCTTTCCTCTCATCTCCAAGTAAGTACAAGACACGCCAGAACTGTCTTGCACCACTTATGCGAAAAGCAGCTATTAGTCGTATCGCGCGGACAAGAGCGAGCTCGCATGTATCGGCTTAATCTGTAATGAATACGAAAACTGGATCTTGTGGACGTTATCTGAGGAAATTCTCTTCAGCATTGGGTACCCAACTCGAAGGCTAACTTCACCCATGTCGGGACGAGTACGTCATCAATACTACTGAAAGGGAACGTACGAGCGCTATTTATGCTAAATTCACCTAATTAGCTACCTAGACGGAACTACAAGCTCTTATTTCCCCTTTTTGTTCAGCATTTCATCAAAAATGGCAAAATAGCGAATCGACGTTCCCTCTACTCTCTAAAAAGGCAGCTATTTTGATAAATAGCGCCTCGTAGTTCACTTTCGCTGCTCGACGACCGATCCTTGAGGCGAATTATTGCTCCCTTCTCATCTCAACGACAACTTCTCTCGTCTAAAACATTATGAGAATCTAGTTCCCTTTCGTTACTCGCATTCAATCCTTGAAACGAACTCAGTCCCCTAGCGTTTCCGCACCTCGCCTGCCGATCCTTATAAAAAAAGAAGGCTAGACTCATCGTCCGCCCTCTTTCTACCAACCATTATATTTTGCGTGAAGTCAGCTTCGCTTGGGTGAGAAGCATGAGGTAGTCGTAACCGCCTGCTTTGGAATCAGTTCCCGACATATTGAAGCCACCGAAAGGATGTACACCCACCAATGCGCCTGTGCATTTGCGATTAATGTACAAATTGCCACAGTGAACAGTGTCCAATGCCTCAGAAATCCGCTCCTCATTCGTAGAGAAGTATGAGCCTGTCAAACCAAATTCCGTATCGTTGTACATCGCAATGGCTTCTTTCCAGTCCTTCGCTTTAGCGATGGCCAAGACAGGTCCGAAAATCTCCTCCTGCATAACGCGCGCTTTGCCGCTTACATCGCCGAACACAGTTGGCTGGATGTAATAGCCGTTTCCTTCGGCCTTTTCACCACCTGCAAGCAGTGTTCCTTCGGTTTTCCCAATTTCAATGTAATCTAAAATTTTATCATAGGAACCTTTATCAATGACCGGACCCGCTGCGAAATTGTGCTCAGGCAGGCCGCTTTGCAGTTGGTTCGTCAGAGCAACTACTTTGTCTACAACTATGTCGTAAACAGATTCAACAATGATAGCACGTGAACCAGCCGAGCATTTCTGCCCTTGGAAGCCGAAGGCTGAGGCCACTATAGCAGCAGCAGCTGCGTCCAGATCCGCTGTTTCGTCCACGACAATACCATCTTTGCCGCCCATTTCCGCAATCACACGCTTGATCCAAATTTGACCAGGCGCCACGTCCGCGGCCAACTTGTTGATGCGCAAACCAATCTCCTTGGAGCCGGTAAAGCTAATGAAACGAGTCTTCGGATGTGTCGTTAGATAGTCTCCAACTTCCGCACCGCTTCCTGGAATGAAATTAATTACTCCAGCAGGAAGTCCAACTTCCTCCATAAGAGCCACGAATTTATGTGCAATAACAGGCGTGGTTGAAGCTGGCTTCAGCAAAACGGTGTTACCAGAAACAACCGCCGCAATGGTCATACCTACACAAATCGCTAGTGGAAAATTCCATGGCGGGATAATAACGCCGACGCCTAATGGGATATAACTAATTTGATTGTTTTCACCGGGAATTTTGGCTAATGGCTGCGTCTCGTTGATTTGGCTCAAACGAATCATTTCCCGCGCGTAGAACTCGATGAAATCAATCGCTTCTGCGGTATCTACATCCGCTTCAATATAGTTTTTGCCTGACTCTAGAATCATCAACGCTGAGAACTCATGCTTACGATCACGCATTAGCGCAGCAGCTTTAAATAAATACTCCGCACGCTCTCTAGCGGGAACCTTTTTCCAAGTTTCGAATGTCTCGAGGGCAACGTTCATCGCTTTTTCAGCAAGTTTCTGATCCGCTTTGCTTACGTATCCAATAATTTCATCTACATTCCCCGGGTTAATCGATGTGATTTTAGCCTCTGTTACTACTTTCTCAGTACCGATATATAACGGGTATTCGCGCCCCAGCTCACGTTTCACTTTGGCAATAGCAGCTTGCATCGCCTTCACATTTTCCTCTAGACCAAAATTAGTAAATGGCTCATTGGCATACGGACTAACCTTTGTAAATGTATTCATATTATTGCTCCTCTCCGAATGGAAAATTTGGGTGTTATTTAAACATATTTTTCAGAACAAACCAAACATTCGCTGGGCGCTCTGCTAACCTTCTCATGAAATATCCGAACCAATCTACACCGTATGGGACATAAATCCGAACCCGATATCCTTCTTTCACTAATTGCTTTTGCAAATCTTCACAAATCCCATAGAGCATCTGGAATTCAAACTGATCTATGGAGATAAGATTTGATCTTACAAATTCTTTCGTAAAATGAATGATCGCCTCATCGTGGCTTGCAATAGCTGTATAATGACCGTTCAAAAGATGTTTTTGAATAATTTTTTTGTAATTTTCATCAACTGCGCTTTTTTCTGGAAAAGCAACTTGCGGAGATTCCTTATAAGCACCTTTCACCAGGCGCAAATTGGCTCCGAGTGCATGTAAATCATCGATATCCTGTATGGTCCGGAACAAATATGCTTGAATGACGATTCCTACGTTGTCATATTCTTGTCGAAGCTCTCTGTAGATATCAAGGGAGATTTGGCAATGCGTATAATCCTCCATATCTATTCGCACGAAATTTCCATGCTGACGAGCACAATCAAGAATACGTTTCATGTTGTTTACACAGAGATCTCTGCTGATATCTAGCCCAAGTGAAGTCATTTTAAGTGAAAGATTGGATTTGACGCCTGAACTAGCAATCGCATCTAGCGTTTGAATACACATAGCTGCTGATTCCAACGCTTCTTCTTCACTAAAGACGAACTCACCCAAATGGTCCAGGGTCGCTATACGGCCATCTTGATTAAGCCCGCGCACAGCTTCAATGGATTGATGGATGGTCTCTCCTGCTACAAAACGTGCTGCACCAAAGCGTAAACCATACTTTTTGGCTAATCGATTAGCCGTGCGGCTTTTACCTAAAGCTTGAAACATATTTTTCATGATAAGTTCCATTTGTTATTCCCCCAAAGGAATTATACAATTGTGTAAAATTAATAATTTTATTATACACTTTAATTTATATTTTGAACACTATTTGTTTATGTGCATATTTTTATTTTGATTGAACAGTTTTTATTTCTTTACCTCTATCATACTCACCTTCTCGGCTTCTTGTGTTGAATCTCCCTTGCTTTCATGGTAAATTTAAACCAAATAAATGTAACAAATGAGGTCAATTATGTTCATTAATGAACACTTTCCATTGAACAACCCTATGATCACACTCCCTGTTGAAACAACACTTGAAGAACTTTCTTCCTATTTAAACAATGGAACGGCTGTTATCTCCCATTGGCATGATGAAATATGCTTATTTACACCGGAAGATGCAGGCCTTATGACGGCCTTTTCCGCTAGAAACATTAAAGAATTAGTAGAGATCAGCAAACACTTTGTATCCGCAATTATCACTGTGGACGAAAACATCCCTTTACCGCTTGTGCCTCAACGAACAAATCGACCGGTACTTTTCAAAGATAAGGATGGAACCATCGGGGGATACTCCTTATTATCCACGTATCTCAATTTCACCCTTTCTGAGCTGCAAAAGTGGTCTGCCTATTTCAATGCACTCGCGGATACCGTCACCGATGCTGTCACGGTCGTCGATCGAGCTGGCGCTGTGATTTGCTGGAATTCCGTCGCTGAAGAACTCTATCATCTTCCGGCAGCAGATATTTTGGGCAAACGCATTGGCGAACATTTTGATATCGAAACACTGATGGTCCTGAAAATTTTGGACGAAGGCCGGATGATTCGCAATACATACCACCGACCTCGGCCAGACACCCACGTCCTTATTAATGCGTCACCGATCAGAGATGCTCAGGGTCATATCATTGGAGGCATTGCGACCGAGCAGGATATTACACAATTGGTACGATTGAACGAACAATTAACAACCGTCGATTCCTTCGGACTACCACAAAAAGATCAGGCTGAAGACCTCTTTACCTTAATTAAAGGAAAAGGACCTGCAATCGGCAAAGTCATTCAATGGGCGAAGAAGGTGGCAGCAACAGAAACACCCGTCCTACTGATTGGTGAATCGGGTGTAGGCAAAGAGCAGCTTGCTCATATTATCCATCAGTCGAGTTCAAGATCCGAGCAGCCTTTCTTGACAATCAATTGCGGCATCGTTCCCTCAGGTCTATTGGAAGCTGAACTATTTGGCTATCAAGGGGGCGCTTTCACGGGAAGTGATAGTGGACAAGCTGGTAAGTTGGAGCTAGCCAAAGACGGCACCTTGTTTATTAATGAAATCGAAAAACTTCCTTTAGAGCTTCAAGCTAAGCTTTATCATTACATTACACAGCAAACGATCGTTCGCTCTGGAGGAAGTCAACCTATCAGTGTGCGTACGCGAATCATAATCGCAACTACACAAGATTTAGCAAGCAAGCTAGTCAATCATGAATTCCGCTCGGATCTGTACTATGCGCTCAATGTGATTTCCATTCGGATTCCGCCTTTACGGGATAGAACCGAGGACATTCCTGCGATGGTCCAAATGTATCTCAAGCAGTTTTCACTGCAATACCAGAAGCCTGTTCCCACACTTTCGCCTGAGGTCATCTTGGCTTTGACCAACTATTCATGGCCAGGGAACATCCAAGAATTGAAAAATGTCATCGAGCGATGCATCATTCTTAATGATGAAGACCTGATCACTTTGGAACATTTGCCAGTCACTTTACAGGAACAGCAACCAAGTCTGACTTCTTCAGAAGCAGATACTGCGGCGAATTCATTAAAATCGAAGGTGTCTGATGTTGAAGAAATTCATCTGATTGCAGAAGCTCTGGCCAAAACGGCAGGCAATAAAAGCGCAGCAGCCAAAATGCTCGGCATCTCCCGCGGTACCCTTTACAACAAGATGAAGGAATATCAGCTGGAGTGACATGATAGGAAGAACGTCCAGTTCGAGTATTTCGAGGACACTGAAAAAGGATCATGATTTCTACCTAAGTAGAGTTCATGATCCTTTTATATGTGCAGGGAGTTATCGGATGGTCCCCATTGTTGTATTATTTGTGTTAAACGGTAGAATCGCGCTCCAATTTCCGATACACTTAAATGACTTAGATGTTCATCAAGCGTCATTGAGGAGGGAATGGGTTGGACACCGCTGCAAAACCACAGCAAAGTAAACAAAAAGCATTGCTTGAAGTATTTCTTGTCTCAACAAAATTAGGATTGACATCCTTCGGTGGTCCCATTGCCCATCTGGGCTATTTTCACAATGAGTACATCCAGAAACGTAAATGGATGGATGAGAAAAGCTACGCCGATCTCGTTGCTCTTTGCCAGTTTCTCCCAGGCCCAGCTAGCAGTCAAGTAGGTGTTGGTATCGGTACAATCCGAGCCGGATTGTTGGGGGGCGTAGCTGCATGGCTAGGATTTACGTTACCTTCTATTATCCTCTTACTTCTCTTTTCCCTACTGATGAAAGCCATGGATGTCAGCAGCACCGGTTGGATCCACGGTCTCAAAATCGTCGCCGTTGCCATCGTCGCACAAGCTGTTCTCAGCATGGGAAAAAAGCTAGCGTCCGATAAAAGCACGGCCTCCATAGCTATTGCAGCCGCATCGGTAACCTTGCTATGGCAGGCAGTTTATAGCCAAGTTCTTATTATTGTGCTCGCCGGACTCATCGGACTATTTGCTTTCAAAACCGTTTCCAACCAAGATTACAGTATTATTCAAGTACGCGTTCATCGCTCTGTTGCGATCCTTTGCTTGATCCTTTATGCGTTACTGCTACTGCTTCTTCCAATTTTCAGCGGTTTATGGCACTCGCAGCTCTTATCCCTTTTCGATTCGTTTTATCGGGTGGGTTCCTTGGTCTTCGGCGGCGGCCATGTCATTCTCCCCCTTTTGGAACGCGAAGTTGTCCCTCAAGGTTGGGTAAGTAAAGAAGTATTCCTGGCTGGATATGGGGCTACGCAGGCAGTTCCGGGTCCGCTTTTTACATTTGGCACGTATTTGGGCGCTATGTTTGACGGATTCAGAGGGGCTGTCGTGGGAACCTTGGCCATTTTCCTACCTGCTTATCTCCTGATAATAGGGGCTTTGCCTTTTTGGAATTCATTACGAGCAAATGTCAAAATTCAAAGTGCTTTCGTAGGCATTAATGCGGCCGTTGTCGGTATCCTGCTCGCGGCACTTTATAACCCGCTTTGGACAACCGCCATTATTCGTCCTTATGATTTTGCATTAGTAATCGTGTTATTTGGCCTGCTGGTGTTCTGGAAATTACCGCCTTGGTGCATCGTCCTCTTAGGGGCTGTTGCGGGTGAAGCTTTGTATTACTTATAAGAAATGAAATTGTCCTCTGAAAATGTTTAGTGCAGACAATGAATTTCATCGCTAAAGTTTGGGGAGTACGTGATTGTGACTCCGTAGCGATGAAAATCATCCTTAAAATCAGAGTCTGGGCCTCAAACCTCCGATTATGTCTCCTTTGACTTTTGATAGGCTCCATAACTCTCCCCTCGGAGCCAAACCTTCATTATTTTACATACACAAGTGTCTCACCCGGTTGGAAAATATGAAACTTCTGTCCTGGATGCTTCTGATATAAACGGTCCACGAAGGGAGCGATCCCTTCACTATTGTTTGCATACATATCAAAGTGCACTGGCACAACGATGTCGAACTTCAGGTGAGCCGCTAGGTCTGCCGCTTCCAGTGCGTTCATGTTGCCGACGACACCGAGGCGATTGCGGAAAATGTCCCTTCCGTTAATCGGCAGAAAACCTACATCGATGGTGAAGCAGGACAACGCCTCGACTAACTCCTCCGTCAGAAGCGTATCCCCTGCATGATAAATGCACAATCCATCCCACTGTAAGATGTAGCCTAAGTAGTGATCCCAGCCTTCACCATCTCGCACTCGTTCCTCGTGCCAAGCTGGAATGGGGTGAATGATCAGATCAACACCGTATTGAAATACTTCCTGAGTCCCAAGCGCATGCAGCCGCTCTGCTGAAATGCCGATCGCCTCCAACATAGGCAAACACGACTTCGGAGCACCAAACTGGCATTTGGGCGATGCCAAGGCGATAGCCCGCAGCGTGTCTGGATCCATGTGGTCCATATGCTCATGCGTACAAAGCACGAGATCCAAATTCGTTAATGTCTCCGGCTTCACAGGAGGCGTATAGCGCCGCTGCCAAAAAGCCTCTGGAAACCCAGAAAGATGATCAACAGAATCCGTCAAATAAGGATCGATGGCTATAGCGATATCGTTTTTACGCAGAATAACGCCGACCTGACCGATATACTGAATCTTTAAATGTCTGTTCTCATTTGACATAGAACCTACCCTACCCTTTCCGTTCCTCATGCTGATCTCCGAATGAATGCGTCTTCGTGCCTTTTACACCTGGCTTTACCGCAAAAATCCCTCCAGCATGTGGCTGATCCCCCACTTGATCCTCCTGAAGACCCTTGCGGGCGGTCGTAACGTACAAGGTGTCAAGTTCGTCTCCACCGAAAACACAGGAAGTTGCTTTAGCTGCGGGAATGGCAATGCTGTCTATCTTTTGACCTGTACGGGGATTCCAACGGGACACCTGCCAGCCATCCCAATGGGCGATCCACAGCATCCCTTCTTCATCGATCGTCATCCCGTCAGGGAACCCTTGTTCATTCCGAAAATCGATCCGTATTCTCGGGTTGCTAATTTCCCCTTTATCCGCCTCATACTCAAATGCGTGCACTAGCTTTTTCATAGAATCGATATAGTACATCTCTTTCTCATCTAGGCTCCAAGCGATCCCGTTGGAAACGCCCACTCCCTCGTAAACCTTACGATAACTGTGATCCGTTTCTAGCACATAAAGTGCACCTGTTGCCTCTTTTTCAATAATCTCCATGGTGCCCGCCCAGAATCGTCCGTTAGCATCACATTTCCCGTCGTTAAACCGATTTTCAGGTAAATGAGATTCTGGATCAACAAGAGGCGTAAGCTTGCGCTGCTCCATCTGGTACGTTTGGAATCCAGATTGTGTCGCTAACACAACCTCATTTTCGCCCGCACAGACAACAGCACCGACATATTCCCCAATGGAAAAATCTTCGTTAAGCCCTGTTTCAGGATCAAACCTACCAAATTTCTTTCCTATAATATCAACCCAATACAACAAACGCTGTTCCGCATTCCAGCACGGACCTTCAGCCAATGTGGCTTTGGCATCAAGTACCAGTCGCACGATTGGTGATCCCATTATGCATCAACTCCTCTCTCTAATTGTAAACCGTCCTCATAGAGATTGGAAGATGCAGGAAGTCGCTACCGAGTTCTCATCTTATTCTTCTTTGTATGTCAGAAAATGTGCTGACCACATGCTATTATCAATTAACACTCGGCTCCGCTCATTTCATTGGTGAAGAAACGTTTATACTCTTTTGGCGTTAGTTTAGAAACGGACGTACCAACATAATGAAACTGCAGCGCGCGCCGTTTCTTCGGAGAAAGATTGTAAGGTGTCCCATGTTTAAGTAAACCGTGGAACATTAGGATTCCGCCTGGCAATAATGGCACTGCTACATCCTTCTCAACAGCAACATGCGAATCGCAAATTTGCCAATCCCGAACTGCGTAATGCGGCGTTGCGCCATCCGCGTGCGAACCAGGAATAACATGCATGCAGCCATTATCCAGCGCTGCTTCATCCAAAGCAATCCATACGCCTACCACTGCTTTCTCATAAGCAAGGCTTCCATAAGCCATGTCTTGATGCCATGGTTTTTCACCCCCTCCATGTGGAGGCTTGAGCAAGGCCATATCCTGGACAAGACGCGGCTCCTCGCCAAGTATATCTCGCACCGCCGCAAGTATAGCAGGATGATAGGCAATCTGTTTGAACCGTTCATCCCTATCGACAAACTCGCTGACTTTACGAACGGCTAATTCACGTTCTTCTTCCGTTTTCAATTCCCTGCTTGGTTTTGTGAACTGAATATGGACTCCTTTGTCATCTACAAAAATAATTTCATACAAAGCCCTCTTCGCATCCTCGATTTCTTTCTCATTGAGTACATGCTCTATTGCCGCATAGCCGTCTTTCCGATATTGCTCGAGCTGATCTTTACCCCAGTTTTCAAAGCCATTCCATTTATCCGCAATGCGATCATACCGATAAAGCTGCGCCGAGATTTCTTTAGGTGAACTTATTTCTGACATTTGGGATAACCCCTTCCGCTTTAAATTATTTGTTTACTACTATCTTTATTATAGGAACGGAAGGTAGTAAACTAAATGCATTAATGCACATCATTGTTTGCACTATTTTACATAAATCGGAGGAAATCTTTCATGTCTGTTTTCACATCACAAGAGCTCGTCCTAGACAGTTATTTCGGCAAAGTTATCTGTGAACCTAACTGGAAATGGAGCCGTGAACATAAGCCATTCCATGATTACGACCTCTGGTATGTATGGGACGGCGAAGGTGAGGTTAGCCTGAATGGTAAACACTACCATGTCCGCAAAGGAGATTGTTTTCTCTTTCGTCCTGGAGATTTAACGAGCGCCAAACATAATCCGCAGCGCCCTCTTACGGTTACCTATATCCACTTCAACACGAAAGGCACGGCATTTCCCCTAGTCTCTCTTCCCTCTTTCGTCCATTTTGACCCCTCTGAATTTCATGAGCCCTACTTGGACCGTTTCGTTCATGTGCGGTTGACTGGTGCATATGGACACAACGAGGAAGCCGTGATGCTGCTTCGTTTGTTATTGCTCATGTTTGAACGCCAAACCCCAGGGAACCAAGCGCAAGGTGATCCTGCTCGCCGTTCTATGAATCGGGTGATGATGGATATCGCGGCCCATATCATACAAGATCCGGGGCGCCAACATAGCATTCACGACTTAGCCAAACAAGCGCACCTTTCGCCTCGCTACTTTTCACTTAAGTTCAAAGAAATCATGGGGCAAACGATTGAGTCCTATATCATTCAGAAAAGAATCGAGCGTGCTGCTTATCTTCTCAGACTTGGCATGAATGTGGGGGAAGTTTCGGAAGCCCTTGGCTATCGAAGCATTTATTTCTTTAGTCGACAGTTCAAAAAAGTAACGGGGACGAATCCATCCGAGGTACGTCTCTGAAAGAATCGCTTTAATTTACTTTGGATTCTTTACCATGACATGTTAGAATGTAGTTTTACAAAAGCATTGTGCTAATTTATCTAGGAAGGTTAAGGTCATCATGAATTCTTCAAATTTATTGCGTTCGTTTAACTTTTTGTATTTTGCACTTCTGGCTATGTTTGTTTCATTTCTTCCCGTCTATTTAGATGCGCAAGGGCTTCCAGCAACGAAGATTGGTCTCATTATAGGAACGGGAGGCTTCATTGCCATCTTCTCACAACCTTTATGGGGGATGATCAGTGATCGAACGAAGACAATTAAGAAGGTTATGTTACTCCTCTTAGGTTGTTCAACCATTGTGGGGTACTTGTTATACGCCTCATCAAGCTTTGTTGTGCTTCTTCTTTTTACGATGCTTATGTATTTTTTCTTAATGCCCCTCGATCCATTGACTGAAAGTCTAAATTTCCAAACAGCGGAGGCTAACGGGGTAAGCTACGGTTCCATTCGAACCTTCGGAGCTGTTGGTTATGCGGTCATGTCTTTAGCCGTTGGTTATACCACACAATATTTCGGAATCAATAGTTTGGCGTTCTTGTTCGCTGGAATAGGCATCATTAGCATTCTAATCTGCTTGCCATTGCCTGATGCGCCTGTAACTGGGAAACCGATCTCTCTAAAAAGTCTACGCAATTTCTTAAGCAATAAAGAAACCATTTGGTTTATGTTACTTATCTTTATTGTTGCCGTGCCTCAACGGATCAACGATACTTTTCTTGGCGTCTATATTCGAAAATTAGGTGGCACCCCCGACATGGTCGGTTTGGCCTGGTTTCTAGCAGCAGGAAGCGAAATTCTCGTATTCGCTCTAAGCTTCTGGTGGCTTCGCAAAGGAAAAGAATTGGCGATCATTTCTTTCGCTGCAGTGTTTTACTTCATTCGCTTTTTCCTATCCGCGTGGGTGACTGATCCTCATATTCTCGTGTATCTTCAGCTGCTGCAAACCTTCACGTTCCCGATATTTTATTCAGCTGCTATCCAATATTTATATCGTATTGTTCCTGAAGAATGGCGTGCAACGGGACAAACTGTGCTTGCAATCCTTTTCTTTGGCGTATCGGGTATCGTCGCTTCCTATTTGGGTGGTTGGTTCTACGAAAGCTTTGGCGGGAAACAATTATATCTATGGATTTCAGGAATGTCCTTTGCAGGTCTACTGTTTAGTTTCGTTCTAAATACGGTCTATGGAAAACGGAAGCTGGTATCCTAGGCATTTTCTGATAGAATGGAAACACAGAGACAGAACGGGGGCCACATCATGGACTACATTATTTTGGACATTGAATTCAACGGTCGCAAGTTTGCGAGCGATTTACCTATGGAGGTTATTGAAATTGGAGCAGTCCGATTAGATTCCTCCCTACAGGCTATTGATGAGTTTTCATCTTTAGTCAAACCTGTTTATTTTTCCAAATTGAATGGGTTTATCAAGAAAAAAACGGGCATCCCACAAGAAGATATCGATCAAGCCGACGGCTTTCGCAAAGTCATTACGGATTTCATGAACTGGCTAAATAAAAGTGAAACCTTCCTGCTAGTCACCTGGGGTGGCGAAGATTTGAAACGCATCGTGTATGATACGCGGATGCATAAGTTAGATGATGCTTACTGGATGGCCGCCAGCTATTTTGATCTACTAAAAGGATTTATCCGCTATAAAAATGTGACGAATGATGTCAGTGTCGAGGCTGCTTTACTCGATCTTGACATTGCTGCTGAAGGCACCGCTCACAGAGCATTAGACGACGCGCGTATGACAGCTGAAGTATTTCGAGCTATTTTTACGGAGTTAGATTTCGAACGCAAACAGCAGTACATTGACGTGTACGCTAACGCCAAGGAACGAAGACTGGTTAAGACCGCTATTCGAGCCATGACAGCTCAAAAGGTAACTCCTACGTGGGAACTGCTCGTTGAACATTATTTCGCTGACAAAGTGACACTTACCGATCCCAGAAAAGTCACAGAACTACAGACTCTTTTTGCCTCGGAAATCACGAAAGAAAAACAAGTCTCAAACAAGGCACCTATTCAATAAGCGGGAAAACAAACTAAAAAGCCAATCCATTAGACGACATGTAGGACATGTCTCTTGGATTGGCCTTTTCTTTTATTCGCCCCATTAAAACTGATCAACACCTAAACGGTTATGATAATAGGATGGAAATGCATCACGTTCGCCGCGTTTCGTGCCATTTTGTTGAATAACGAATAATTTCGCTGACAATTCATTGAACCATTGCTCGTCTCTCGTTGTTAACGCCACATCAATCAAGCTCTTTACTTGATCTTCTATATCAAACTCGCTTACCGGCAATTTTTTTACGTCTTGACTGCTTACTTCCATTGTTTTTCCGATGGCAGTTTCACGATCCGATGCAATAACGTGCACCCGAGCAATGCCTAACAGCACATCAATAGACTCAATATAACCATGCAGCAATTCATCTTCATTTGTAGTTGCCACAACCCAATCACTGATTACAAAGTTCATGATCATCACCGCCATTAGCTTATTTTTTGTAAGGACTTTATACTGTAATTATAAATATTACAGTATGGTTTGTCAATACCCACAAATCCCTCTTTCGAAGGCCAATGGCAGTGATTGCAAAAGCGAATATGGATGTATCCATCTATAATGCCAACGAATAAATCCCTGTTAAACGAAGCATATTAGCTTATACAATTGAAAGGGTGAGAAGCATAGATAACTTGACAAATAACAGAGAGACAACCATTGAATCTACAGTTAATGCTGAAGGTAAATCGGATGATTTCAATGAAGACGGGCCAGATGATACGGTTATCAGAAGCTCCGAGCACACTAGTCCTGAAACATGTCGAGCAGGTTTTGACGATTAATCGATAGAGAAATTAAATAAGCGCATGTTGGTTACGGGAGAATCCCCTGAGTCAACATACGCTTTTCTACTTTTTATAAGTGACTATTCATCATTTTTCTTGTTATCTTTCTCTGCATCTTCGATTGTATATTTCAAACCTCCACTACGAGCATGATCAAAGACGATATTGACCTCCTTGGATTGTCCGCTTTTCGGATCGAATGAAGTGACAGTTTCTTTTTGTTCATCCATGGTTTCGTTCACCTCCGAATATAGACTGCTCATTTCCTTGGAAAATCATTCATATCCCTCACCCACTAGTAAGTCGGTTTGCAAACTTTCGTTAAAGCAGCGATTCAGCACCATCGATGAACAGCTCTGTGCCAGTAATATGACTTGAAGCGTCCGAGGCTAGGAAGGCTACTAGATTAGCAACCTGTTCCGGCTGACCCGGCGCGTGTTCCAATGGCTGGCTGCCTTGCGGATATTTGACTGGGATTTTGATTTTCTCAAGCTCCGGCGTCGGCTGAGTATTTTCCCCAATATTAGTCTTGATTGACCCTGGACAGATAGCGTTGACGCGTATTTTGTAACGGGCCAATTCCAATGCGGCCATCTTGGCGAATGCCACTTGTCCTGCCTTTGAAGTGCTATAGGCTGTCATCCCAAATCCAGAGAAGGCGCGGCTGCCGTTAATCGAGCTTGTGATGACTATGCTGCCGCCGTTCTCTTTCATATGAGGAATCGCTTGTTTCACGCACAGGAATGTCCCTTTCAGATTGACGGACAGCGTACGATCCCAATCCTCAGGGTTCATATCTTCGATCGGCGCCAAAACTCCGTTAATCCCAGCATTAGCAAAGACGACGTCTAGTCGTCCCCAGGTTTTTACCGTCTGCTCGAACGCCTGAGCAACACGGTCCGGATCAGAAACATCGACATCAACTGTGATCGCCTGACCGCCTGTCGCCACAATATCCTGTCTCGTCTGCTCTAGCCGGTCGTCCTTCATATCCACAAGGCACACTTTCATCCCTTGTTGTGCAAGCATCTCGGCGGCAGCCTGACCAATTCCTGATCCCGCTCCCGTGATCAATGCGACCTTATCCTTCAAATCCGGCAGTCCCATGCGCGGTTTTTGTATCGTTTGCACGCTAATGAGCTATCACCCCTAACCCAAATATTAGTGGATTGAAAAAGAATCCATGCTTGGTTTGCCCGATAGGGGTGAAAAATATGTAGTTTGTTGGATTACAAATCTGGAATGAACCTTTCACCCATATGAACAAGCTCTAGCTTGTATGAAAGTGTCCACCTCCACACATCCATTAAGGGGACTTCAGAGCAATGTTGCACAGTACAACATGTTACTTTGAAAACCAGTCGGGGTGGTCATCCTTCGTTAGGACGCCATCCAATGGAAAAATCATTTCGATAAACTCACCTGTATATGCATTGATATCAATGCCAACACCATCGATGGATACAGACCATTTTCTGTTACCTGAAGCGATATTCCAAAAAGTATCTTTATTAACCCGGCTGCTCTCAATGTTATTTGTTTTGTAAGATAGATTCATTTTATTATTTACTGTATCCATATGTTTTGTAGCTATTGATATTGCTTCGTCCGATGTAAGTATAGGTCTAGCGTATTGATAACCTACAATAATGATAATAACTGCGAGTAAAAGTGTAAATCTGATTATTAATTTTTTCATTTAAGGACGACTCCCTCGTTATAGCTGCACAATGTCCTATCCGTTAATCACGTAGGCCTTTAAAATTTCTTCTACAGGTTTTCCAATAAAGCTCTTACTAATTGTAATCTTTACCGTATCCGTTCTTCCGTTTATCATTACTTCAAATTGATCCACACGACCCTCAACCATGTAGACGTGCATGATTCGTTCCTTAGCAAAGAATTCATCATTTAATTTTATTCCGTGCTCTCCCATGTACACTTGTTCAATTAGAACTCCAAGGACAACTATGACTATCAAAATCATATATTTTATGTTCCACTCTAGTAATATAACTAATGGCAAAGCAAAAATTGAAAATATCATTGTTTGAATGCTTTTATAATTACTTGACCCCTTAAAAATCACAGCTCCCACTTGTTTTTTAGCTTTAATTGCTTTAATCCCCTTATAAAACATATAAACGATGAAAACAAGCAAAATAATGTCGAATAGCTTCAATTTAATCACTTCCTTTAACAAAAAAAGAGCAAAACCGAAGGCTTGCTCTCTTTACTATAATGTTGCGCTAATTACCAAGTCCCCTTACCCACCCTCACCGTAATCAACAAATCAGCACGTGGTAATTACAATACGCAGTAACCTTAAGTAGACGCAAGCATCTTGTTACATTACTGGGCTAATTAGTTATTGTATCAGGCATGGCCCTGCTCTGATAGTCATCCAACTTTCCCAGTTGGCGGGTTGTGCTCGCTTTTGTTGACTATGGCTACCAACTTGATTACTGCTATATGACTTCGACTGTCCAGTTCTTCTCTTGAATCTTAAAATCTAATTCTCGATAACTTTTTGACAAATCATCCAACTGCTTCTGAACTTCATTAACTTCAATCGACCTATAGAACTTTACTTCTGAACGGCTAAACCTATCTTGTTTGATTGTAGCTGCTTCTAATATATCATTTAAAATATTTCGCTTTTGCATAAGTTTATCACGCTCTGCAAGTGCATCAGCAATACTCATGTTAGTATCAAAAGAGGTTAAAGAGTTCGTTTTATTGATTTTTTTCACCCAACTTGTTAACTCTTCTATCGTTCTATTTAATTCTTCAAAAAGGAAACCAGGCTGTTCCACGGGCTCCTCACCCTCTTGAACTTTTACGACTCTCTCTAGTCTTTGCTTTAATTGAGCTACTTTCCTTTGAGCATCTGCTCGCAGTACTAGGGCTTCAGCTAATTTCATATTATACCTCCAAATTCAAAAATTCCATGTTTTAACTATACCATATTTTACTAGTTTAGTTAAAATGAATCATTGCCACACGCCAATGACTTAACTAGAATATTCTTGCTTAATGATTCTAATGTTTTCTTCGTGGCATTCTTCTGTAAAAGAAGATTTATAAGCATGCTCATCACCAAGCGCGGCGATAGCATCCTCATCTTTTGCAGTGACCGCCTTAATAAGCCGTTCCAAATGATCCGAAGACATGTCCAAACGCCTTATCATCTCCGCCGTATCGATGGTAACTTGCCCATGTCCCGGAACTAACAGCTCGATATTGTGTTTATCTAAAATCTGACTTGCCGTAATCATCGTTTCCTTATATGCTTTGGCACTATGATAAATAAAAGGTAATTCGAAATCTGATAAATAATCACCCGTAATCCAAATACCCAACGGCTCAATGACAGTAAACAATCCGTCAGGCGTGTGCCCCGGGGATTTATAAAAAGTCAATAGCGTATCCCCTATCCTTAATTCCTCGGCATCTTTCGAAATGATAATATCAAGGGTTGGAAATTCAACGGGATAATTTCTATTCATATAATGTTTCTTATCGAATTCTTGAATCAAAGCAATCTTATTGTCTTTCTTCGGGTGACAGCTGAGTGCGTAACTTCCAATTGTTTTAGCGCCGGGAAACGCTTTATAACCAATAATGTGATCAAAATCGCCATGCGTAAATAACAAGTATAGGTCCCGATCACCTCTTACCGTATTAACATAATTTCTAATTTCATCAACTTCATTTGGAAGCCAGTTCGGATCAACGATTAGTACCATTTCGTTCGTCAGCACAACGGTTGATGTCGTTTGATATAATGCGCTTTGAAAAACGGTTGTATGTTCATTTTGATATATAATCATAAGATTTTGGCTCCTTATATTAAACTTTTGCTAATTACCTAACAATGTTCTCTTCTTATACTACCACGAGTATTTGGGTTACGGGTATCTTCCCCGCCGCATTGCGGGGTACCGAGAATTATGGTTCATCGCATAGATATTTGATAAACAATGCGGTTTATCGCTTCCTTCCACAAAATGGTATAATATTTTTTACAAACCACAGGCTAAACGCATGTTCATCCTAATCATTGAGGGGGAAAGGTTTATGAGAACGATCCTAGTGATTCTAATAGCTTTATCGATTGGAATAACCTCTGGCTGTACGCGGAATAAAAAAGTTATTGAACCCTCTCCAGGTCAGACTTCAACTACACAATTGGATATTCCCTATACAATGGAAACAGTCGCCGAAGGACTTAACGTCCCTTGGGAGATGGATATTGCGAAGGATGGCCGGATTTTTTTCACGGAAAGACCCGGTACTCTGCGTGTTATTGAGAAGGGTCTTCTGAACCCTGAGCCGCTTATCTCTTTCGAGGCCCCCTTCATTAGCGAAGGTGAGGGAGGATTGCTAGGACTTGCGCTTGATCCCTCTTTTATGGAAAACCACTATATCTATGTATATCACACCTATCGAGTAAAGGATCAAGTTAACAATCGTGTGTTGAGGCTTATCGAAAAAAATAATAAAGCGCAGCTGGATAAAGTATTAATTTCAGGATTACCAGGAGCGGCAAACCATAACGGCGGAAGGATTAAAATTGGTGCCGATAAGCTGCTTTATATTACTTCTGGTGATCGGTACGATCCTCCATTAGCACAGGATCCAACTAGCATGGGAGGCAAAATATTAAGAATTGCCCTAGATGGGTCTATTCCTGCCTCTAATCCTATTAAGAATTCAGCTATCTATAGCATGGGCCACCGTAACCCTCAAGGGCTCGCTTGGCATCCAGAAACAGGGCAATTGTACAGTTCCGAACATGGACAATCCGCACATGATGAGATTAACCTTATTGAACCTGGGGGCAATTATGGTTGGCCATTAATTGAAGGTGAAGCAGCATTGAGTCCAGAGAAAGCTAATCTAAAAACGCCAATCCTCCAAAGCGGAAAAGAAACGTGGGCACCATCAGGCGCAGCATTCGTTAGCAAAGGGCCTTGGAAAGGCAGCCTCTTGGTGGCAGGATTACGCGGAGAACAACTTTTAAAAGTAAACCTAAAAGGACCGAAATACGATTCAGTCGCCAACGTGGAACATCTATTTCAAGGGAAATTCGGCAGGCTTCGCAATGTCTACGAAGGACCAGATGGATCTCTATATCTTATGACGAACAACCGTGACGGTCGCGGCAAGCCAAAAACAGGCGATGATAAGATCATTCGCCTGAAACCAAACTTTTGACTGCATGACTTTAGCTGAATAACATTGAATTAATTTCTGCCCTTGCGCTTCCAAAAGAAGTGTTTAGGGCATTATTTGTATATTTAAAGAGCTATCATTCCTTCATTCATCCATTCATCCCGAAACCTCCAGTGAGCATATATGTCAATGAATTCCGATTTAAGACACTCCAATGTAGAACCATATTAAGTGAAGCAATCGACGACCTCTTCATACTAACATTTGACGTCGCCTTTTTGTGCGGATAATTCGTTGCTCGAAACGCAACAAAAGAACTTCAGTACGCATACCTCATGAAAGTTCAGGAAATGATGTATGATATAACAACATCCTAGAACTTGGAGAAACTACCACATGTTCGCTCACTGGCTGCGCTCCAAAAAGAATCCAATTGCTCCTTCACAGAACACAATCGTAGAACCTACGGCATCCACGCCTTTATTCTCAACCATTCAAGAAAATGTTGATTACGTTCGACAAACTCTCGGAAATAGCACGGATATTATTATTCGAGAATTTACCTATAATTCCATTACAGAAGGGTTAGCCATCTTGTATACAGATGGTCTTGTTGATGCGACTGTCGTCAATGATTTCGTTATGAGATCTTTGATGGCAGATTCCACGGAAATTGATCCCGAGCAAGACCCATTTGATGTATTAACCATGCATACACTGACGATTGGTGAAATTCAGAAGGTATCGGATATGAAAGGAATGCTTCATCATATCCTATCGGGCGATTCAGTCATATTAATGAACGGGTATACCAAAGGGCTGGCAGCAGGTACCAAAGGATGGAAAGACCGAGGCGTTACAGAGACGAATGTAGAAACCGTCGTGCGCGGACCGCGGGAAGCTTTCTCCGAATCGATTCGAACGAACACCGCATTGATACGAAGAAAGATCAAAGATCCGAATTTATGGATGGAAACCTTTCAGGTTGGCCAGGTTACCCAAACTGACGTTGTTCTTATGTATGTAAAAGGTATTGCTCTAGATTCACTAATTCTCGAGGCCCGCAATCGATTGACTCAGATTTACATTGACGGGATTTTCGAGAGCAGTAATATTGAGGAACTTATTCAGGATGAAGTGATAACTCCTTTCCCAACCGTGTATAACACAGAACGTCCAGATGTCGTCGCTACTGAATTGATTCATGGTAAAATTGCCATTCTCGTAGATGGGACCCCCTTCGTGCTGATTGCTCCAGCTTTATTTGAAACTTTCCTCAAATCATCCGAGGACTATTATCATCGGGTAGATATAAGCACATTAGTAAGGATCCTTCGTTATGCTGGATTTCTCATTGCTTTATTAGCGCCATCGTTTTATGTAGCAATAACTACGTTTCATCAAGAAATGCTGCCAACTCAACTGCTCATTAGCCTCGCTGCACAAAGAGAAGGCATTCCATTTCCGGCGTTCATCGAAGCCTTATTGATGGAAATTACATTTGAAGTTTTACGGGAAGCAGCACTGCGCATGCCGCGGAGCATTGGTTCCGCCTTATCGTTCGTCGGCACACTCGTCATCGGGCAAGCAGCGGTCGAAGCCGGTATTGTTTCGGCAGCCATGGTTATCGTTGTTTCCATTACGGCGATTTCCAGTTTTGTTTTCCCTTCTTATGACTTATCGAATGCCATTCGCATTCTTCGATTTCCACTGATGGCTCTCGCTGCTTCATTCGGGTTTTTCGGCATACTCGCGGGATTACTCGGACTTGTTTTGCATTTGAATAGCTTGCAATCATTCGGTGTACCTTATTTAAGCCCTTTTGCTCCACTTGAATTGAACCAACAAAAGGATGCCTTGTTTCGATTTCCTTTTCAATCCATATTTTCACGAGTTCGTACCCTTAATGCCAGAAACGTTGTCAAGAAAGCGAATAGAAAGCCCTTCAACCCTTAGAAGGAGGAATGAGGCAGATGTGAAATCTTTGATTCGACTAACAGCTTGCTTACTGGCTATAGTCTTACTGTTAAGCGGCTGTTGGAGCCGCAGGGAGCTTAATGATATTGCAATTGCCGAAGGAGTTGGCATCGATATTACCGGTGATCAGTTTGAGCTAACCGTTCAAATTGTTAATCCGGGCAGTGTAACGAAAGCGAAAGGGGAGCATGAAGTTCCCGTTATTGTGTATTCTTCCAAAGGTGTCACACTGAACGAAGCTGTTAAACGATTGACCTCGTCGATTTCGAGAAAGATTTATTTCGCTCACATTCGTATTCTTGTGTTTTCTGAGGAATTAGCCAAAAAAGGGATTGTCAATTCGATGGACTATTTAATGAGAGGGAGCGAATTCCGATCTGATTTTGACGTCGTCATTGCCAGAGAAAGCTCAGCTAAGGAATTATTAAGTGTGATGACGCCTTTGGAAAAAGTTCCAGCAAATTATATCTTCAACTCCCTCGAAGCAGCCAAGAAAGAATGGACATCTGGGATAACCATTAAACTAGATCAACTATCAGATGCACTAGTGACACCAGGTAAGAGTACGGTCATATCAGGAATTCAGATTGTGGGAGATCATTCTATTGGTACTAGCAACAAAAACATTGATTACACCATGCCACCTGTACGATTAAAATACTCGGGTAATGCGATCATCAAGAAAGATAAACTGGTTGGTTGGCTGAACGAATTTGAGTCTCGCGCTTATTCCGTGATTACCAATCAAGCCAAGAGGTCTTCAATACATCTGCCCTGTCCCGAAGGAGGGAACATTGGCATTGATGTAGCAACCATCCATAGCAAGATTTACGCAGTTGTAAAGAACGATAAACCGGAGATTTTCATTGAAACTCGAGCAGAGGGAAATGTTTCAGATGTAGAATGTAAAATCGATTTATTCAAAGTCGAGACTCTCGCATACTTAGATAAACAATATGTTGAATTTGCTAAGTTGAATATGGGGAAGACCATTAAGAAGACACAACAATTAGGCGCAGATATATTCGGTTTCGGTGAGGCCGTTCATCGTGCTGACCCGAAGTACTGGAACAAAGTAAAGAACAATTGGGAAGAGCATTTCAAACATTTGGAACCCCATCTGAAGTATGATATCAAAGTGAGAGGTACGGGAACTCTGGGTGATTCTGTTGTTAACGATATAAAGGAGTAATCGTTATGTTAATTGGTGTAAGTGTACTTGCGTTATCCATTCTCATTGCGTGCTATGAAATTCCGAAATTATGGAAACAAGGATGTAAGAAGGAAGTCGGAATCTACTGCACTCTCATGTTGCTTGGCAATGTGATGGCAACACTGAAAGGAATGAACAAAGAACTACCTAATCCGGCTGACTGGATTACGTTTCTAATGGTGCCTTTCACCAAAATTTTACTACACATCGGATTATTAAAATTGTGAGTATTCATCCTGCTTAGGGAGGCGTGTCATGAATAACGAAAATGTGTTATCAGCTCGTCAACTCATGATCTTGATTATTTTTTTTTCGGTGGGAACGACCATTCTTGTAGTCCCCTCGATGCTAGCTGCTGAAACTAAACAAGATGCCTGGATCTCTGGTGTAATGGGCGTAGGAATTGGCTTGCTTTTCTTATGGATGTATGTCAAGTTAGCGATGATGTATCCAGATTATACGCTATTTGATATGAATGAGCATGTATTGGGGACATGGTTAGGCAAAACAGTCACTCTCTTTATTGTCTTTATCGCAATTGTGCTGAGCGCACAGGTACTCTTCTACATCGGCTCGTTCATGACTAGACAAATCATGCCAACAACACCCGTACAAGCCATACATATTCTCATGATTACTTTCGTAATCATTGGTTCAAAGCTAGGCGTAGTTATATTGGGGAGAACCGCGGAAATCTTTTTTCCGTGGATTCTTCTGTTGTTTATCCTATTGGTGATCTTTGTAACTCCGCAGACCCATTATAATAACCTGCTGCCCATAGGTGAAACAAGTATGATGTCGATAACTCGAGCATCCATTTTTATGATCGTTTATTCCTATTTTCCTATTATCTTTACGATTTGCTTAATTTCAAGAGATGCTAAATTCCCTAAACAACTAACTAAATCATTCCTCTATGGAGGTATAGTGAGTGGAAGTATGATGATTATTATAGCTTTTCTTAGCATCATGGTGATGGGACCCGACCAGTCGTCAAGAAATGTATATGCCACCTATGCATTGGCAAAGAAAATAAATGTAGGGAATTTTTTGCAGCGTATCGAGGTCACGGTTGCATTCTTGTGGTTTATTACCATTTATTTTAAATTGACAATGTATTTTCACGTAGCGATTAAAGGAATCGCCTCCCTTTTTCATATCCAAGATTACAAATCTCTTTCGACTCCAACTGGGGTTATAGTTGCTGTGCTTTCGTTATTGGTGTATCCAAATGCGGCATATACAAGGCAATGGGATACTTTGACATGGGTACCACTCGCGTTTTGTTTTGGATTTTTGTACCCAGTCTTATTGATCGGTCTCAGTTACTTGCGTGGAAAGAGATAAATGAGGTAAACAAGGGACGTGCAAAGATGGGTACAGATCAAATTTCTCCGCGACAATTAATGATTATCGTCATCCTAGTTTCCGTTGGAACGGCTATCTTGATTATTTCAGCATCGGTAGCAGCGGAATCGAAGCAGGATGCATGGATGGCACAACTGGCAAGCAATGGGATAGGGGTCGTTCTCACTTTGCTTTATTTGTATATTGCGAAGAAATTCTCGAAGCGTTCAATTTTTGAAATAAATGATACAGTTTTTGGAAATTGGTTGGGGAAGTTCATCACACTCTGTCTTGCGTTTTTGACACTGATTTTTTGCTCAATGGTTGT
Organism: Paenibacillus germinis; assembly: GCF_013141785.1. Classification (NCBI taxonomy): domain Bacteria; kingdom Bacillati; phylum Bacillota; class Bacilli; order Caryophanales; family Paenibacillaceae; genus Paenibacillus; species Paenibacillus germinis. The sequence continues at coordinate 19,708 of NZ_WHOC01000142.1, read as the reverse complement.
TTTTTATGTAGGCGATTTTATGAATACGCAAATCATGCCGACAACTCCAATTCAAGCCATTCACATTGTATTTATACTAGTTATCATCATGGGGGCAAAGTTAGGGATGGTTGTCCTGTTAAGAACTGCAGAGATCTTCTTCCCGTGGATACTGCTTTTATTTATCTTCTTCATTTTCTTTAATACTCCTAATATGGAAGTGAATCGCCTTTTACCGATTGGAGAAATCACGCCCCTTCCTGTGGCTCGAACTGTAATAAGAATCACTAGTTATACGTTTATACCTTTGTTTATTACGATTGGACCCCTACTTCATAAAGTTACAAGTATGCAGCGGGCCCAGAAAGCTTATTTGATAGGTGTAATAACAGGCGGTATCATCATGCTTATTCTCGTCGTATCCTCTATTCTGGTATTAGGGGCAGGTAATACAGCTATGCAAGTCTATCCAAGTTATGCTTTGGCGCAAAGAATTAATATAGGGAATTTTTTACAACGGATAGAAGTGATCATGGCCTTTTTATGGCTTGTTTCCATTTACTTCAAACTATCTTTGTATTATTACACAACAATAAAAGGTTTTGCGCATGTGCTCCATATACGTGACTACAAAATACTTTGTTTCCCAATTGGTTTAATCATTACTGTCTTATCGCTGGTAGTTTATCCAAATAAAGTACATGAAGAGAGATGGGATAACTTAACATTCATTCCCCTTGCACTCCTGATAGGTGTAGTCTATCCTCTCTTGATAGTACTTGTAGGTTGGATGCGAAAATCGTCCCTTCGTGGGTAAATGGCATGATTAAATGCGCTTATCGCGCTGCAGCCATAGCTTGTCTATCCAAAAAGCAATTGTAATACCTATGACATATCGAAACAAATCAACCGTTAAGTATCCTCTTCCAAGTATGAGGGATCCAATGACCGTATTTCTTATTTCGATTATCCATTCTGCTTGATATAACTGACTACATTCAATAGCAAAGCTAAATAAGACACTGATTATTACTGCCCATTTTAAACTTCTCTGTATAAAAAGAAATCGAAATCCAAAATAGACCATACTTGCCCAAAGCACGTCCCCAGCATGCTTAGCAATAAAGTGAGGGATTAGGCCGGAGAACGTTCTTGAACTTAAGCCTAAAACGACGGAAGTTATTATGGCTACAAAATACTTTATCCGAGTTTTCAATGAGAATCCTCCTTCCTATTAAATAGACTCACTAACTGGTGTATCATTCTCATTTGTTATATGATTTGAACATATTTCTTTAAATTTACATTATCAGCTTCACTATTTATACTAAAAGATGATTTTGATTATTGAAAGTGGAAAAAAGGAGCTATTCTATGAGTTCTCCCGTTTTAAATGATGACCAATGGTTGAAGCTGCTGGAGTACGTAGCCGAAACTTATAATGACGTTACCCTAAGTCGAGGGTTTACCTACTTTAAACAACAGCGGGTAGCTTCTGTGATCATTTCTGAGACTCGAGTTGTTCAGGCCCGAGTGGAAGAGGAAGAATCAGGAGAATACCGAGTTACTCTGAACTTAGACAAGCCCCGCTCCAGTGAATGTAGTTGTCCGGTACCAGCCTCTTGCAAGCATATGGCAGCCGTTTGGATGGAGCTTGGAGATCGTCTAGGTTACCCCGCTTCCCAAATTATGAATGCCAAAATGCATCTTAAGCGGGCTACTTCAATTACCTCTTTGGAGTCTACACTCACACAATTGCCCAAAATGGATGTATCCGGCTGGCAGAAGTTCCTGAATCATTACACGTCCTCCATTAAGGCGACCTATGATTTGGGAAATTATGTTGATATGCTGCGGCAGCAATTGCAAAACATCAAGAAGGTCACTATTCCTTTTTCTGATATGGATCGGATTTTTTTTGACATGCATCAGGAATTATTTATCCTTAGAAAAATAAAAGAACAGAATGCACAAGGTGGTGTAAGTTACTACACTTCTTCCACCCTTTACCGGGTTTACGATGAGATTCATACTTGGCTGAAGCAACATTCTTCCCTTCTCAACTTCTCGATCTCCGGAGAGCGCCTTGATCAAACGTTAAGTCATATCAGACAGCAGATGGCTGAAGAAGTTGGTCATAACTATCAAGATTATGGCGTCTATACGGTGCTTTGGAAATATTGGGTATCTCCAGATCCTGAGGCGAGTCACTATGTAACTAAGGAAATAGAAGCTCTTGAGACGATGACAATAGACAGTCCATCACCTTCTCTCTCAGCCGCAAAGGCCTTCTTGTACTTGCAGCAATCCAGAAGTAAAGAAGCCTGGGAGGCTTTAGAAACGAATGGTATTTTCAAAGAGGCCCCTGCCAAACTATTTATTCCTTTCCTCGACTATCTATATGACACCCAGAATTGGGAAGAGTTAGTGAATTGGTTGAGAAGATCAGTCTCTTTTTTCAATCGGAAACGGACCAAAGAACTTGAGATTTATGCCGATTTTTGGACAAAAGTCATCGTGCATCTCCCTCAAGCAGAAGAGCAAATGTGGAGCGTTCTAGAAGAGCTATTGCCTTATTCTTTCCGGATTATAGAGGAAATGCTATACGAACAAAGAAAATGGAAGCCATGGTTGGAAATGCAGATCCTTCAGGGGCATGACCCTCTTTACCATCGAGTCAATGTTCTGCAGCCGATTGAGAAGGATACACCAAAACTCCTTCTACCCTATTACCATCAAGCGGTAGATCACTATGTCAGTTTGAAAAATCGGCATGATTACAAATTAGCGGTGAGGCTCCTCAAGAGGCTCGATAAAGTGTACAAGAAAATGAAACAAACCGAGCGATGGGAACATTTCTTTTCTGGTTTCGTGGAACGACACAGCAGGCTGAGGGCGCTGCAAGAGGAACTAAGGAAAGGAAAGCTACTGGGATGAGCACAAAATTGCATGATATGACATTAAACGTGACCTTAACGGACAGCGGAGATGCCTTACTCTGGGGGCTGCAGGACGGACGCGATGTGCCCGGTGATAAATTTCGAAAGCTGCTATTCGCGTGGCATGAGTCCTCTTACTATGGGACCATTCTGGACCAACTGGTAGCAGGAGAGTTAACACTTACGGTCCTGCCCGTGGAGATGGTGCTCCCCTTTTTCGCAGAACCCTATTTCATGGATGTCCTCCGATGGGAAGGGGGAAACGAAACCACTAAGGGGCTGCTAGAATTGGCGCCGGTTCTATACCGAGAAGCTAAAGCAGGTCACTATGTACCCAGTTACAGCGCATTCCGAAATGGAAATCTGGCTTGGACTTGGGATCCCGAGACGGAGTCACTGAAAGAACTTGACTGGCATGCACTGCAAAGTTTAGATGGCTTTGGTGACGGAATGTCTGGCTTGCGTGCCGCCTTCTCTGCCGTGGTTTCGGCTGAGCACTATCCCAATGAAGCTGCTCTATCCGATCTTCGGCGGGATTATCCAGCCCTGTTCCGAGCACAGAAAGCTGCCCCTACCTCGGCTGATGCATTCACGGACGAAGAATGGCTCGCCTCTCTGGGCTGGAGACCGGACACCGCTCCCTTCCGCCCTGCTCTGCAGCTGCTGGAACCGGACGAGAACGATGATACTTGGCGCCTTCGCTTGGTACTGCAAGATAAAAGTGAAGGATCTGTGTTAACCCTAATTCGCCTTTATGCTGATGGACGTGCTTCAGGCACGTGGGCTAGTGAATGGAGCCCGTATATTCTGGAGCGTTCTCTTGGCTGGGCTACAAGATTAACAGAAGCATTGCCTGGACGAAATAACGGCGGCGAGCTATTTGCAGAGCCTTTAAGCGACGAAGCAGCTTGGTCGTTTCTGACAACGGACAGCCGACTTTTGTTGGAAGATGGCTGGAATGTCATGCTCCCCGGTTGGTGGGAGGCCGCCTCCAAAAGGAAGCCTCGTCTGCGCGCAAAGGTTTCCTCAGAAGCTGGCGGCAGAGGCGAGTCGCTGTTCGGGCTGAACTCGCTGGTAAACTTCGATTGGCGGATTGCCATTGGCGATACCGACCTGAGCGAAGCAGATTTCGCTGGTCTGCTTAGACGCAATGAACGGCTTATCCGATTCCGTGGACAGTGGGTGATCTTGGATCCTTCTTTATTGGTGCAAATTCGAAGGCTCATGGAGAGTGTGAATCCGGAAGAAGGTCTGTCCCTGCAGGATATCTTTCAGCTTCACCTGTTAAGTGAATCAGAAAAGGAAAGAACCCAAAAGGAAAGTCTCACGGCGGAAGAAGAAGCGGATAATGAAGAACGGCTGAAGCTGAAAGTCGAGCTGAATGCGCATCTCTTGGCGCTGCTGCGTCAGCTTGGACAGCCCTCGGAATTGAAGGAAATTGCGGTACCGGAGGGGTTGCGCGCTGAGCTTCGCGGGTATCAACGCGAGGGCTTCACGTGGCTGAGCTTCCTTAGGAAATTCGGGCTTGGCGCCTGTTTAGCCGATGACATGGGGCTCGGCAAGACCATTCAATTCATCACGTATTTACTCCACCATAGAGCGGAGTCCGAGCAGCCTGCCCTACTGATCTGCCCTACCTCCGTGCTTGGCAACTGGCAGAAGGAGCTTGTCCGCTTTGCCCCAGATTTAAAGGTTTTTCTTCATTATGGGAAGGGACGACTAAGCGGTGAGGCACTTTCTACGGTTTTGAAAGACACCGATATTGTGCTTACCTCTTATACGACAGCTTTGATGGATCAAGAGACTCTGCAGGAAACCATGTGGAGCTCCCTTTGCTTAGATGAAGCCCAGAATATCAAGAATGCCCACAATAAACAATCCGCAGCGATCCGTACGCTCAAAGCTCGGCACCGCATTGCGCTGACAGGAACACCGATTGAGAATCGATTATCCGAGCTGTGGTCGATCTACGACTTTCTTAATCCAGGATACCTCGGGAACCAACGCGGGTTTCAACATCGTTTTGCGAATCCGATTGAGAAGCACCACGACGAGGAACGAACGGCACAGCTGCAGAAGCTCGTCAAACCTTTCATGCTGCGACGCAAAAAGAAAGATCCTGCGATTCAGCTTGATTTGCCTGATAAACTTGAAATGAAAGTCTATATCAATCTAACAGCCGAGCAAGGAGCACTCTATGAACGATCCGTCAAGGATCTCATGGAACGTATGCAAAAGCTGGAAGGCATGGAGCGCAAAGGAGCAATCCTAGCGGCCTTAACGCAGCTAAAGCAGCTATGCGACCACCCCATACTGCTCACGAAGGAAGATAATCTATCGGAGGAATCTCTTCTTTCCGAGGAGAGCCGCGAAGCCTTTGTGATGCGATCCGCGAAGCTTGAGCGGCTGGTTGCCATGGTCGGTGAACTCCGAGACGAGGGCGACTCCTGCTTGATTTTCACCCAGTATGTAGGCATGGGGCGAATATTGGCAGACGTACTGCGGGCACATCGGAATGAACCGGTATTGTATCTGAACGGAAGCACGCCCAAGTTGGAGCGTGATAAGATGATTGATACGTTCCAAGCCGCAGATGAAGCGGGGCCGGGTATCTTTGTTTTATCGCTGAAAGCTGGCGGAGTCGGACTCAATTTGACCGCAGCGAACCATGTGTTCCACTTCGACCGTTGGTGGAACCCTGCCGTAGAGAACCAAGCCACGGATCGAGCCTATCGGATGGGACAGACGCGCAATGTACAAGTACACAAGTTCATCTCTCTCGGCACATTAGAGGAACGAATCGACGAGATGCTCGAGAGCAAGATGAGTTTAAGCGAGAACGTGATCTCCACCTCCGAAGGTTGGATTACGGAACTCTCAAACGACGAATTGAAAGATTTGTTTGCACTTCGTAAGGAGTGGTGATTGAAGAACGATGGCCTCCTCAAGCTTGAGGAGGCCATCGTTCTTCCTGTTTCCCTTTTAGTTTTTCTATAATCACTCTTACAATGATTCCGATAACGATGTCATACACGGCAGAGTAAACATACTTCCACTTGATACAGACAACAACCATAATCCAATTACATATTGGTTACCCAATAAATGCGTAGACCACGCTCATACAAATTAATCCCAGGAAGAGGGTGTCTGCATCTAACATGTAAATAAGAATTGATTAACTACTACTTCATACCCTTTGGAAGAATCGAGAAATAAATAAAGGACTGTCCCAAAAGTAGATAAAATCTACTTGAGAACAGCCCCATAAGACCTATTACAACATTCGAATCGGTATTCAGAATGAAATCCCTACTTCCATTGGATTAATCCAATGGAAGTAGCGGGCAGACTGCTAAATTCACAACGTAGGAGCTGAATTTTCCAAATATGCCTTTTGGGCCCCAACTTAGGCTAGGTACTTCTTGAGCGGTTCCCAATAATTTGTATGCCAGCCGGGAGCCAGGTGAGCTTCTTGGCCTTCGGGAAAGCCTGTATGGCTAAAGATTAGGCGGGTTTCTGCGCCTTGCCCTTCCAATTCGAACTTCACTAGAGAATATACGCCTTCTTCCCAATTCGCGACACGCCACGCTTGAACGATTCGCTTGTTTGGCTCAAGCTCAATATTTTTCCCTACGATCATCCCACCGAAGCAGGAGAAAGAACCACCAGCTTCAGGAGTTATTTCTGTAGGTGCTCCACCTGAGACTTTGCTAAACTGTGCAGCATCGGTCAATGCTTCATAAACGCGGTTTGGGCTTGCTGCGAACACAACCTCCTGATGAATAGCTGAGGAATCGCCTAATTGTTTGTCTTTTCCCTTCAACCATTGTGTAAGCTGCTCCACAGACATGCTTTTCAACATATCAGCGTGATCGTGAATGGCATGATGCCACATCTTTGCCTCTACTTCGTACCGGTTTTCCTCTTCTACTTTGAACCCACAATCACAAGATAATGTCGTCATTGTCTTCCATCTCCCCATAAGCTTTTTTATGAAACAAAATGTTTAATGCATGGCCTTAACAGACCAAGGATCTATACCAGGATCTCCACCCTCAGCCAACGTTTGGAGTCTAGTTGTATAGTGCATCCAACCCTCTGTGTGGGCGGCGACTTCTTCGACCGGCAAATCGTAGTGAGTTAATAGCAGAACAGTACCTTTGTTTTTAGCTGTGAATTTAAATTCGAGCGTGCTTGAACCAGGTGGAACCACCTTGGATTTCTCCCAGCCCCACGTCATAACGATTTTCTCATTAGGAATAATCTCTTTATACTCCCCCATCGCAATATCCGATCCATTAACATCGATCCGATATTTCCCTCCGATGCTTGGCTCGAGCAGAATATGTCGGCCCATCCAACGAACCATCTTCTCTGGGTCGGTAAAAAAGGAGAATAAGATCTCCGGACGGCAATCGATGAACATCTCTTTCCTAATCGTATCGCTTGTTTGATTCGTTTGATTCACGGTTACGCTGTCTCCTCTCTTCTTCTTCTGCGACTTCCTTCAATAGCAGTAGACTATCATCCCAGAAACGGTCAATGTATTCTTTCAGATCAGCAAAACCTTCCCTCCTCATACGATAATACCGCTTGGTTCCCTCTCTCCGAACCACTAGTAGTCCGGATTCCTCAAGAACCTTAAGATGTTGAGATACTGCTGGCGCCGAAATGTCAAAATGGGACGCGATGGAGCTTGACGTAAGCTCTCCATCACGTACGAGATATAAAATATCTCTGCGTCTTGGCTCTACGATGGCTTGGATCACTTTTTCGATCATGACGTTAATTTAGCATATACTTAATTAAGTGTCAACTTAACTAATAAAACTATTTAAGTTGACACTTACATAAGTGATTGCTAAAATACGAGTGTCAACAACGACTGATTTTACTTATTACACTACGAGGTAGGGAGATTATAGAGATGGGAATTGATGTTTCTGCCAAGCTGGTGATTGCTAAAAGCCGTATTGAGGTTGCTCAATATGCGATGGAGCCAACCAATGATCCCAAATGGACCAAAGGCATTAAGGAGGCTGAACTCCTTACCGAACGCCCCATTGGCTTGGGAACTCAGGTAAGACGAATGGCAACATTTCTGGGTAAGGAAATTCATTATGTGCTTAAAGTAGTTGAATATAAATCCGAGCAGTTGATGGTGATGCAATCGATCAAAGGTCCTTTTCCGATGAAAGTCACTTATCAATTTGATGATGAAAATGACGCCACACTTGCACAAATACGTGTTGAAGGTACCTCTGAAGGCTTCTATAGTTTCACAGATATCTTCATGTCTCCACAAGTAAAACGAAGCATTCAAGGTGACCTGAAGCGGCTTAAGACGATTATGGAATCATAGAAAAACAATTCGAAGGGAGCATCATGATGTCCATGCCTCGTCCTGATGAGGAGATGAAACAATTTTTCGCTGCTGTTATGCCCGGCGATCCTCATATTCATATTCGTCCAATGTTCGGTAATCTGGCCGGTTTTATTAATGGCAACATGTTCGTTGGACTTTACGGACAGCAAATCTTTATCCGCCTGCCGGAGGACGAGCGTACTCGTCTTGTCGAGCAAGAAGGAGCATCGTTATTTTCCCCCATGCCAGGCAAAACGATGAAGGAATATGTCACCTTACCGATCCAGTGGCGGGAAACGCCTGATACAATTACGGCGTGGATCGAGCAATCCTTGCAATAGGTCGCAGCGCTGCCAGAGAAGATTCCTGCGAGAAAAAAACCAAGCACCAAGAAGAGTAAAAATGTATAGCTGTACAATCCAGACATACCAAAGACCATCCAATTCAAGCATTGGATGGTTTTTTATTGAAAAAATAGAGCTGCATATGCCAACTTTGATCACTCTCTACGACCATTTAAATCACCGCTTATAAGGATAATAGAGCGTTACGTTCGATCGCACCAGGTATTTTTTCCATCCATCCATTCTTAATCATGAGCTCTGCGCCATCGTCTGCGTAGGTTCCGATTTCAGCTGTAAGCCGAATGTATACCGTTATCAAATCTCTCCTCATGCTTGCTGCAGAAGAAGCTCCATAGTTCCCCATTCCTATCGCTGCAAGAAAGACCGTATGGTAGAGCATTAACTTATCGGAAAATGGGGACTCTTTGGAATTCGAAATTTCTGTTTCCCAAGTCGTGGGTGCGGGCAGCTGGTCATCGCGTAATAATGCGCTGAATATTTCGACATGCTTTGAGGAAATATCTCTGCCGCGCACGATATATTCAATGACTTCTTTGGTTTTAGCAACTTGAGAAAAACCTAACATCAATGCCTGACCAATACTGTTCTTCATAATATTCATATAAAGGTTGGAGATTTCTACTGCATTTAAGGGTCTACGATCACCCAGCAGTCCATTTAACCAACTTTCTTTGTGTACATACTCAACTGAATCTGGGTACGGTATGAAAGGACTCCTTGGGAGAATTCCTTTAGATTGCAGAATAGCCGTTGCTTTCTCTAGCAACTCAGCCGCAGTCTTCAGATTATGATGAAAGAATGCACGAAGATCCTGTCTTGAACAGCTTCCTAATGCCATTCCATAGCTAACTATACCAGCAATGCCCATATGCCTGAGATAGAGAAGCATATATCCATCTGAAAATAGTCTTCGCGCATTTAAATTGACATCCTTCTCTGTAAAGGCTAGAGGGATAGGGAACTTTTCGTCTTTAAACAACTTGTTACTAAATTCCATATGTTCCGTTGTCAGTCCAAGTGCGTATTCAATGATTGGTTTTACGTCACCATCCTCAACTGTATGCAAGAAATGTTTAAGCACGCAATTGACCATACTGTCACTTAAATAACCTCCCCATAGAGGTGCGATATCACCAGAAGTTAGTTGAATATGATGCTCATCTTGACTCATTGTATTGCCCCCTAATAGGATGTTTTACGCTATTATTTAGAATTCCATAAATACCAACTTCTATGTAGATTCGTAATAACAAAAAAAGCCTACCGATTCATCGGTAAGCTTCTTGCACAATTGTTCGTATCTAGTGTAGTCCTTCTAACACGACTTCTTGTTTTACAGCCTCACTAGGCTGTGTCTTGTCACGGCGAAGGAACAAGCCTAAGAATATCCCACAGATCGCAATAATTAGCATCACGTGGAAAGTCTGGCCGAACGCTTCTGGCGCTACAGCAAGCATAGCTTTTTGCATATCAGCAGGACTGTTTATTGGCATGTTTTTTGCAGCTATGGATGAGTTCACACGCGAGGAGAGAATTGTCACCAAGGTAGCAACTGCGAAAGAATTGATTACTTGCTGCATCGCACTAGTTAAAGAAGTAACTCGACTCACCAAATCATGCGGAGCTTTCTTAATCAGATGCGAATTAAGCGGCATCATCATAAGGCCCATACCCGAACCAGCCATAATAAGCGGTAAAATTAAGTCATGACCTTCTGTCGTTAGATCGACATGTGAATATTGAAAGATCGCTCCGGATACAAGACTGAGCCCAACGACTACCAACCAGCGAACACCGATTTTATCAAATAAGTAACCGCCAATCGGCATCATAACGGCCGAAGCTAACGCTTGCGGGAATAACGTCATCCCTGTGTCGAAAGCACCGTACCCGCGGGCTTGCTGAAGAAATTGCGGAAGCAGGAAAATAGCCCCGAACAAGCAGAATTGCAGTACCCACTGTACGAAAATACCGAAGGAAAAATCAACAGATCTGAACACTCTCAACTCGAGCAGAGGGAGCTTGGATTTAAGTTCAACAATGATAAAGGCGATCAAGGCGACAGCTCCAATGATGATGCCCCACAGCGTTTTATCGGAAGTCCAGCTTTCAGCACCTTGTGTAATTCCATACGATAGTGATGCAAAGGCAATGGGCCCTAGAATCATACCCGGTAAATCAAAACCTGCTACCTTCTTACGTGCAACAGCCGGCAGCTTCCATAGTCCAAAGATAAAGCTGAAAATACCGACGGGAAGATTAATTAAGAAAATCCAATGCCAGGAATGGTACTCAACCAGCCATCCGGATAAGATAGGTCCAATCGCAGGCGCCAACAAAATAGGCACACCCAGCATTCCCATCACTTGACCAATTTTGTTAGGTGGACTTAACCGGAATACGTATGCCATAGCAACAGGCATAACGAATCCGCCGCCTAAACCTTGAAGGATACGGAAAACAATCAACAACTCCGCGCTGTTCGGTGTAGCACATAAAACCGATGCTACAGTGAAAAGAACAACAGAGGTGAGGAATACGTTCTTCGCCCCAAATCGATCGGATAGCCATCCCGCTAGTGGAATGACGGCCGCTGTCGCCAGCATATAGCCCGTTACAGTCCACTGAATAGTAGGTAAATCCGTTTTAAAATCGATGACCAGCTTCGACAATGCCACATTCATCGCAGTTGTGTCGAGGATAACCATAAATATACCCGATATTATGGCGATGAGCGGTACCAGAATACTCGTAATCTTAAACTCTGGCTCCGCTTGGCCAGAAGTTATTGGTTGACTCATGTTGTGTTCCTCCTTCACAATATGTATTCCATCGTGCTACAATAGTTACGGACAATTGTCCGCAACATCATATTACGGACAATTGTCCGTAATGTCAATTATTTCTTTTGTTAAGATTGTTCTTATAGGAGGACCATGTATGAAACATCCAGATACCAATGAGAATTCATTATATAACCAAGATATGAAAGCCATTCCACCTTGCGGTCGACGTGAAGAACGTGATTCGGAGTATCGCCAGCGTATTCTTACTTCTGCCAGAAGCCTGTTCGAAACCAATCAAATTGAATCCGTTACCATGCACCAGATTGCCAAAGAATCTGGTGTGGGACAAGGTACTCTATATCGCCGTTACGCCCATATTGGCGAGGTTTGCAGCGATCTGCTTCGTTCAACAACAGCCCAGTTTCTTGCTTCTCTTGAAGAGGGTCTCGCGGATCGCGGTCCTGAGGTAACAGCTATGAACCAATTGTCGGACACGATCGTTAGAATCATTGATTTTGTGGACGATAAAGCCTCTTTACTTTCCGTCATCAACACCATGTATACCGAAAAACGAAGCTTTTATTTACACAAAAAGCCCATTTATATCCGACTTCACAGCATTGTTGCTCCTTTGATCACTCGTGCTGTTCAACAAGGAGAGATTGAACAGATCGATGTCGATTTGACAGTTAACACTATACTTGCCTCCCTAACGCCAGAACAATACTTGTATCATAGAGAAATTCTGGGCTACAGCAAACAGCAATTTGTTGAGGGCATTTGCCGACTCTTCGTGAAAGGAATATGAGCTCATGAGAATTGATATGAATCCTAGCCAGCTCACCTTCTGGAAAAAATACATGGCTAAAGCGAAGCTTGATTTATCCTATGCGGCTTACACCAAGGTACTAAGATCCTGGAACGATGCGAACGCTTCTTGTCCGTTTAATCGCTTATATTTTATTATCGAGGGAGAAGGCTATGTAAAAGTTGGGGATCAGACCTATTATCCGAAACCAGGAGAACTTTATCTGCTCCCAGCGGGGAGTAATCAAGCTTATGGAACCATAAGTGATCACACATTCGGAAAGTACTGGTGTCATTTCACGGCCAAAATCGGGGATTTGGATCTGTTTCAGATTTTACAAACATCCGCTTTCATTACGATCAAAGATCCAGAAGCTTTACAAAAAAAATTCGAACAACTGATAGCCTATAATAAAAGTGAAGAGTTAACTTCCGCCTTTAGAGTCAATGCGATTATAAGTGAATTCATTGCCGATTTCATTGAACAAACTGAAACTGTCAAGCTGAACTTGGCTTCTACCCCTACTTACGAGAAAATGAATAGTGTGCTGCACTATATGGAACAGCATATCGCTGATAACGTATCCATAGATACATTATCCCAAATTGCACACTATCATCCTAACTACTTTATTAATGCTTTTAAACAGTTTACGGGTTATTCACCGATTCAATATATGAACCATTTGCGCTCGGAAAAGGCCAAGGATTTACTCATGATGTCGGAATTAAATATTTCACAAATCGCCGATTCTCTGGGCATGGAGTTATCGTATTTTTCCCGCATGTTCCGAGAACAGACGGGTTTCACACCAACTTCTTTCCGGGATTTGAAGCCGAAAATGATCGATTACAACGAAACGATGTTGAAATGAAACATGGAACAACGCAAAAAGGGCAAAAGTTAATTTGCCCTTTTTCTCAATCTATTTTACGCGTTTACGGATAGAACGCATTTGTCTTTGTCGTTGTCGGGCACCAGCGGGAATTAAGCAGAAACTTAATCAGCGTATTCTTCGCCCGCTCCGAACCGATATAATTCAGAGATTCCGCAGCATGAGCACGAACATATCTATTCTCATCATCCAATGCGATTTCTAACTGCGGCACAGCAGCTTCCGCTTGAGAGCCTAATCGTGATAAGGACAAACTTGCCATGAAGCGAACTTGCGCGTTCGCATCTTGTAAGCATCTGCCTAAGCTTGATACGATCTCATTCAGCGGTGTGTTCATGAATCCAAGTGCATCTACTACGGCGCAGCGAACTCGATCAGCAGGATGTTCGAGCAGCTTTATGAAGGTAGGAACGGCTTCTGCCGCTAAATCTCTTAATTCACCAAGAGCAAATATCGCATGTGTAACGATTTCAATATTCTCATGATTCAAAGCTGCAATTAGTCCTTTAACTGCCTCGCTTCCAGAAACTGATAATCCATAAGCGGAAATTCGCGATACTTGTTTATTCTCGCTATTTAATCCTTCGAGTAAAGCGTCCACACCCTGCTGCCCTCTACGTGCCAGATCATAGGCTGCATTGATCGCTAGCGGTTCAAAACCATCCAACTTAGCTGATAACTCTTTAATTTGATCCGGATCAGATGCAGCTGTTCCTGCCAGACTGCCGATTTTGCCAGACAGCCAGTTCCAGGTTTCTTCCCACATCAAATCATGCTCGGCTATTGGCAAATGCAAGTTGGCTGGCTTCCTCCATGCAGCCTCTTGATTATTCCAACTAGGTGCTTGCGGCAGCTCTGTACGCATGAATTCAAACTTCAGCATGTAGCGCGGCTCTCCTAACACATTAGGTGTGGAACGATGCCAAATATCATAATGGATCAGCGCAAAGGTACCTGCTTCCCCGCTTGCTAAGACTTCCCCTTCTTGTTCACTCGATTCAAATGTCCGAGTCTGGTAATTTTGTGTGCCTGGCATAACACCTGTCGGTCCTAATTCCACTGGTGTATCCTGTGGGAAATACATAATCATTGCCCAATTGGGGTGATGATTGCGCATTCTGTCATAGCCCCAATAGCTGTCCTTATGCCAGCCTCCAGCCGTTGCTGAAGCATTGAAATGCCCATGTCTATGTGCGTGCATCATATAGTTCTGGCCTAATACGCTTGTTAATGCACCTGTCACTACAGGGTGATCGAATACTTTTTGCAGCTCACGAATGCGGGGTAGTAAATTATTGCCGGGGTTCCCCTCTTCCGCATAAACCGTGTTTAATTGTTCTAGAAGATTGCTGTGAAACTCGCTCGAAAAGTCGGTTTTGAGTATTAAACATCCATTTGTGATAAATTCTCTCATCTGCTCATCTGTCAATAATAAAGGTGTGTTTTCCTGCATGGCTGTTAGCCTCCTTGGCTTTGAATGAATGCGGTAACAATGACCTTATTATAAGAAAGATGTCTCTGACTAAAAATAGACGATCTTAATCAGAGCTAGCACAAAACTAAGATGGACTGAAAACGATTCTTTAAACTATCCTTTAAAATCTGCCCATTCAAGCTTCTTGTACTCGACTGTATATCTCTTCTATATTGGTATAAGATTATCGCATATCATCATTAACCTGCATGATTAGGAAGTGAGGCAGCACATGACGTACCCGCAAGATCTAATGGAAAAAACACCACCCTGGGATAGCAGCTATCCTTTCCGTTTTTACCGAAACCGACCGCAGTCGACCGCTAAAGACGATAACATTCTGTATCTTCACTGGCATGAACATTTCGAGATCATTGATATGCAGGTTGGTAAAGCTATATTTCATATAGATAGCCATCCTTATGAGGCCCACGCTGGCGACCTGTTGTTCGTGCCCGCTGGAGCTTTGCATGTTGGCTATAATGCAGCAGATGAAGCAATGGAGTATGTCGCTGTCGTTTTTAATGCTTCCTTACTGCGAGTGATGCATCCAGATCCTGTGCACGAACGGTATATTCTCCCGTTTCTAGACGGACGAGTTCCAATGCCTGCCCAATTGTTTGCTGAGGATGAACTTGCTGCTCCTTATCGTAGACTCATTCGTGAATCTACGGCTGAATTCGAGAATCAAAATGCCGCATACGAGCTCGTCATCAAACATAACTTTCAGCTGCTTTTCGCTCTGTTATCTAGGCAATTTTTACCGGAGAAGTTCATAGATAAGCCAGCTCCTGCCCGTCATTCGGAATCTTTCAAACCGTTAATCCAGCATATAGAATCCCATATTGCCGAGCCTTTGTCGGTTGAGCAGGCCGCACGGATGGTGAATCTGAACCCGTACCATTTTTGCAAAACATTCAAGAAGCTAACCGGACGTACCTTCGTAGATTATATAAACTGGCTTCGAATCAATGAAGCTGATCGTTTACTTCGTGAAACCGAATGGACCGTAACCGAAATCGCCGAGCGTATTGGCTGCGGTAACGCTAACTATTTTACGAAGTTATACAAGAAATATAAGAGTTTCCCGCCTTCTGACGTTCGGCGAAAACGGGAGCCCGCTATGAAGTCAGTCCCCCCATTATCTTAGTCTTGTGCTAACATGCGTGAGAAAAGTCTCTATTCAATTCCAAAATTACGGCAAACAAATTCACCTACTCAAATATGGAAGACAATATGGATGTGGATGTGAGCAGCATGCTCGCTGGAACCTTAAACTTGGAGCAAGCAGGCGAACAAATCTGGCAGGAAATTTACGAAGTGGCTGAAGGCAAACTGACCAAGGCAGAGATTCTAGGTCATCAGGAATTCAGCATTAACCGTATCGGTCCGAGCTTATAGATCCAATTACGATGCGATGTCAGCCTGCCGGACACTAGGCACATTTTCACCCCTACAAAACGGCAGGCATCACATAAGCATATATGGCAATAAAGTGGCAGCTGCTTCCCGCAAGTACAAACAAATGCCAAATGACATGGTGATATTTTAACCTTCGCCAAAGAAAGAATGGCACGCCAATGCAGTAAAAAGCGACTCCGACCATTAACCAAGCTAGAGCCATAGAGGGAAGAAGTTCACTTAGCGGACCGATTAATGAAACCATGAAGGCACCCATCAACAAATACATAATCAGGCCCCAAGGCATAAACCGCTTAATAATCAAATGAACATAGCGCACGCCTCCGAAAGCTAGTCCCCATATCAAAAACAGCAAAGTGTATCCAAGAGTTCCTTGCAAGGTAATCAGTAGGAATGGCGTATACGAACCCGCAATGGCAATAAAGATAGCCGAATGGTCCATGACTTCAAAGCGTTCGCACCACTTCTTCGAGCGAGAGCAATGCAGCAGGGTCGAGGACAGATATAGCAGGCAAAAGGATACCCCATAAACCGCATTGCTAATGATATAGGCAAGATCTTCAAACAGAACGGAACGTTGTAAAAGTAAAAAAAGACCGAAGGCACTTAGCGCCGCGCCCAAGCCGTGGCTTAATGCGTTTAGCCGTTCTTCACTCAGAGCTAATCTATCTTCCATTCGTAGGCTCACTCCTTTCTGCTTAGTTCCTAGTTTTTCCTAATGTTAAGCCTTGTATGTAATCACTTTGCCCTGTTTATGAACACAAAAAATGGATCCCGGCATCATGACCGAGATCCATTTTATTTATTTCTTCATCACCTTTTTAAATAAACAGCAAGCTCATTTCTATGGGTAAATGCAAGCAGTAGAAAATTCCCTAACCATACCCAAAGGATCGCACTCGAATAATCCCTCATATACAAATAGATACCTACCAGCAGAAAACCGACAACAACCTGCAAGCCGTCTGCCTCTGTCGATGTAGACTTTCCTCTGTTGATCACCTTGATTGCACTTAGTAAAATGGCCAAAACCACGGCAAAAGCAAGTGAAACTTCAAAGCTGGACAATGCACTCCATACGCCGAAGGTCACAGCGATGGCTTTGCCTCCTTTCCCCTTCAGGAATGGAGAAAAGGCATGCCCGATAATCGGAGCCAATGCGATGGAAATCACTGAGTACCCTTGAATCCTTTCATTCCCTACTACAAAAAGAAGGATAAGGTATCCTTTTAAAAAGTCGAGAATAACACCAACAACACCAAGCTTATAACCAGCTGCTTTCCATAGATTTAGAGCCCCCGGATTCCCGTCACCAACCTTCTTCAAGTTTTTTTTGGCGATAATGCCAAGCCAGTAAGAAAACATGAAAGATCCTGATAGAAAGGCACAAACCGTCCAAACAATGGTCATTGCCCCCTCCTGCTTCCTACCTTGACGTGCCGTCCTTTCCATGACACATGCCCAAGGAATACGACCTGATAAACGGAATACAGCATAACGAAAATGAAAAATAACGTGGAGAGGACGTGCAAAACTGGCATAATGATTCCAAACATACCAACATGTTTAATGAAATAAAACAACTGAAGCATGTATAAGAGATATCCGATGAAAAGTGGTAGCGCCCACGAAGTGTTGATAAATAGGAAGAAAGTTTCTGAAGCAATTAGCCCTACAACCCAAATGGCAACAAGGAGGATCGTGCCCGGACTTAACGTTGACGTGCTCAGGACTGCTCCTTTACCGAAGCCTTGAACCTCGCTCTTGATCCCTTGTGGATACATACGAAAAGAAACCAGGCCTCGCCCAATAAAATTCGTCACTTGAATCCCGGCATTCCTATAGGAGGCCCCAAGGTTCAAATCATCCAACATCTCCGACTTGATGCCTTCATGTCCCTTGATTTTCTCATAATCTTCCCTAGTCGTTAAGATGCAGGAGCCATACAGACCCTTTTTCGGATTTTTCTTTTCAAAAGGGGACGTAAAAGCGAATACACCAAGTACATTAAAGATCAACGCCAGTCTTTCCACAAACTTCTCCGTATAATGGAAGGGAACGACAGAAACGACGCCTCCCGCTTTATTTCTCGCCTTAACCAGTGCCTCCAGCGCACGTGGAGCTAAGCGAATATCCGCATCAAGAAAGGCAATTAGATCACCCGAAGCATGCAAATATCCGTTCCATACAGCCCAGTTTTTACCCGTCCATCCCTCCGGGAGACTTGTGTTGCTAATGACAGTAACCCCGTAACTTTCAGCAATTCCCTTCGTATCATCCTCCGAAAAATCATCAACAACGATAATTTCAAAGGGTTCCAAGGTTTGTATCTTGAGTGCATGGAGGAGTTGAGGCAAATTGCATGCTTCATTCCTGGCAGGAATAATGATTGACAGCTTCACTTTTTCAGGACCTTTTTCCTGACGGACAGTGATTACATTTTTTCTAAATAACAAGAAACCACATAGACACCCGATGACAAATAATACATATATCGCCACCCTCGAACCCCCTCCTTCGATTCCCTCATAACGGATGGATGAAAGTGCTGCCCTTACAATATGGAGAACAGGTTGTATTGATATATATGTGCTCATCAAGCGAACATTTCCGCAATTGTGTTATAATGTTCAATATCAAATTACTGGAGGCATAATGGCATATGAAAATATATGTTATCCTCTCCTTCGATGGCGAAGGAATGGAAAATGTTTATGTAGGCGCAGATGAGGAGAAAGCACTTTCTCTGAAGCCGACTGACTTTGAAAACTGCGAGGCCCTTTTCGTAGAGATTTGGGAAGATGGCGAGAAAACCGACGATTACCGCTTAGAATAACTAGGGATACATACATCCAAAACAAATAATAGAAAGGCGGATATAACATGGTCCATGCGTTTACCATCCAGCCCGCTTCGTATACTACTTTCGAAGACGAGACTGAGCAGCTCGAACAGTGTAAAGAATGGGGCTTGCTATCGGAGAAAGCAGCGAAAACAAAGGCTTTTTTCTACAAGGGGAATGGTATGAATCTGCCATGCGGCATTGTTGGTTTTGTGGATAAAATGACAGCTGTCATTGAATTCGACAACAAGCAGTTGCATTGCATCCACCCCTCCTACTTGAAGGAAATGCAAGCTGCCAATTACAGCCAGAGGGGTACAGGTTCCGCTGACTCCACAGAGGCGGAAGTCTTAGAACTTGAGACTTTGCAAGAAGATGCTCCAGCTATCGTAGAAGCTAATGTGGAAACTAACGTAGAAGCTAGTGTTGAAGAGCTTGAAGTTAAAAAGGTCCCCAAAGAACCGAAAAAAGAGAAAGTAAAAAAAGAAAAAGCTCCAAAGCTTCAACTTCCCGAAGAAAAAGTGAAAATGATAGCTACAGTCAAGGAATTTACAACGGTACCGAACAATTTCTCTGATACGGAAGATGAAGTCATTATCTACGAAGCTGTTTCCATGATAGAACCAGAGATGGAAATCGGCGAAGCCTGGTCCAGCCACAGTGCCACACTTAAGAAATTGGAACTGGAAATCGGGGACAAGCTCTCGTTCGAATGTAAGATTGTTGCGAAGAAGCTCTCCAAACATCCCGTGCCTTACAAAATAAATAATCCTGCTAAATTACAAAAGGTAACATCCTGACCTGATAGCTTGAAAACATGTAAAGTTGTA
>NZ_WHOC01000141.1:0-50820 GCF_013141785.1 Paenibacillus germinis | reverse complement strand
AAGTACAACTTTACACGTATAAGAGAGCATAAAGATTTCGCCTCTTGGGCGTAGCTTGCTTCGGCGTAAGCCGTTTATGGGCTCTTCCTTCTGCCAAAACTAGGCATCTGTCACGAATTAACTTCCAACGAATATTATGCAGATATATGAATCACATGCGAAATGGAGTTGTTCCGAATTGGCGACACCTGATATAGATTATACGCAACCAGATGTTCAATACTTTTTTGATATCAATAAAAACCGTTTGAAAACTAGGAATGCTGAAAACTTTATTAATCGATTGGGGCGGGAAAACCTAAACACACTTGGTAACGTTTCTTTGCTTGATATTTATTTAAGTAAAGGACGTGTCGTTGAACCACATTATCATCAAAATGCATCAGAGCTTGTCTATTGTATTTCGGGAACCGCTAGGGTTTCCTTAATTAATCCTTTTAATAATGTAATCACAAATGTGACGATAGCCCCAGGACAAGTAGCGAACATCCCGCAGGGCTGGTGGCATTGGGAAGTGGCTTTAGAAGATAGTACACACTTGCTCGCAATCTTTGATGCTCCATATCCAGAGTATATTTTCGGGTCTGATATTCTTACAAAAACACCAATAGAAGTCCTTGCCCATACGTATTGTCTAGATCCTGAACTATTGAGGAAAACGCTAAAACCTTTAGATAATCAAACCATTATAATTGGACCTACGGACGAATGTGTGTCAGAAATGCATAAGCGGCAGGCCTATCCCTCGTATACCAACACGACAAGTCATCCCCATGCAGCGCCTCAATACCAGTATCCCCCTCAAAACAATTTTAATTATGGGAATCGCTAGCGTTGATTATTAGTCATACATTGCGGCTTGGAAAATCCATATATAGTCGTGGTAAATGAGTACTATCCGCTTAACGGGTAGTACTTTTTGTATTAACGGCTATACGTTGATGAAAGATTGCTCAATCTACTATAATATTTAACTATGATTGAGAGGGGAGAAGGAGGCATGGAATCTATCACAAATTCTCTAACATATAATGAATCCGTTGTGTATTGGAAGAAATATCAGAAGTTTTTCCCTGAAGAAATGTGGCTCAAAGAGACTAATTTGCCCACAGAAGAATGGTGGGTTTGGAACGATGTTCACATCCATCTGGATCGTATGACAGCTCCAAATGCAAAAATGAAAGTAATGTTCATCCACGGTGCAGGTGGAAACGGCAGATTATTGGCACCCTATGCATTGATGCTGCAGCAACACGGATATGATGTTGTATCGCCGGATCTTCCTCCTTACGGTCTAAGTTACACAGAATCATTAAAAACATTGGATTACCGACGTTGGATTGATATTTTAACGGAGTTGATCGAACAGGAAATCAAGCGTGACGGTAAGCCGGTCGTTTTATTAGGCACAAGTATTGGAGGAATGTTAGCTTATCATACGGCTACAAATAGTAAACAAGTTAAAGGACTAATAGTAACAACATTTGTGGATACGAGTAATCCGAAAGTTCGTGATCAAGTTATGAAGGACCCTCGTGCGGCAGGGACAAAAATTCCTTTACGATTGCTGAGAACATTTTTGAATATGAAACCAATGGTTGAACCGGAAAACTTCGATATCTGTCCTGTTTTGCTCATTCATCCTGAAGTGGATCTAATGACCCCATTCACCTTAAGTGAATCTTTTTTTAACCGATTAAATGGTAAGAAAGAATATAAAATTTTAGAAGGAGCTGGCCATTTTCCGATTGAACAGCCAGGTTTGGAACAAATGAGAGTAGCCGTGTTGTCTTTTTTAAAAGAGTTAGAGAATGAATGATGAGTCAAGGTCATACAGAGGCCTATATTTATTATCGGGCAAGTAAAAGAATCGACTTGAAAATTAAAGAAGGCGATCCCGTCAAAGAAGGGACGAGAGACCTCTTCCTGAAGCTGCTCACTATTTTACTTGATCCAAAGGCTGCCGGCATGAACGGCAGCCTTTGCTCACATAACGGGCAGCATTGTCCTGTCACTCATGTATTTACACGAGAAATTGATAATAATCTGAAGAGCTGGGGATGAGGGTGGCGAACGACTGAAACGAACGATACAACTCGGCGATTACGTGGTGCCCCATCCAATCGTGTGGAAGCAGAGACACCGGAAGCATGGGATCCCTAAGGCTAATCTCGCTGATAACCTCTCCGACATGCAAATAAAGGACAAACAGCTCTAAGGGATCCATCCTGCCTCTGATTTCCTTATTCAAAGCCGGCACGAATTCGTCTTGATACCATTGCCACTTCTCCTGATGCAGGCGATGGATGTCGGCTAGAGGCCAAATGTCGGCTGCCCGCTCGGGGGTAATATCCCGAAACAAAATCGACGCTTCCGAGATTGTGACGTATTCATCCATGGAGGCCGCATGAATCCAGGACAAAAGCTGCTTGCTGTAATCCCAAGGAGAGACATAAACGCTTTTATACAGTTGACCGAAGCCAAGCTGCAGCAGCTGCAAACGGAATTGATCCCTTCTTATCCTCTCCGGCTCCGGTACCTCGAAGTGCACGAAATACCATTTGCGGTTCCAGTCCACATCATATTGCCACGGTTTCCGGTTCACGAAGGATAAAAACTGCTCCCCTTTGTCCATTATGGAATACAGGGAACGCTCTTCCGCATGAATATACTTTTCTTTCTTCATTCGTGATAGAACGTTCCTGATCGACTGCTCCTTATAGCCGCGTTTCGTATAAATTTGTACTAATTCTTTAGCATGCATGCAACGCTTTTTTGTCAGCAGGAAAAGTATCTGCTTCTCGATTGACAGCATTCGGTTTTTGATCCCCTTCCAGAATAATTGCTAACCTCATATTACAGTAATTTGACAAAAAAAGAAATAAATAATATACTCACATTGCCGTCAAGCGAATAATAAATAGTATACGGAGGAGAAAAAAATGAACCTTATTTTTCATGGACACTCTTGCATTCAGATCTCGGATGGAGAGCGCTCGATCATCATCGACCCGTTCCTGACCGGCAATCCCGTTGCCAAAGCGAAAGCCGAGGACATTCAAGTTCAATACATCTTGCTTACACACGGACACACGGATCACACCGCTGATGCGGAAGCTATCGCAAGAGCTAATGATGCGACCATTATCGCCACCTTTGAGCTCGCTACCTATTACTCTTGGAAGGGTCTGAAGACGATCGGAATGAACATCGGAGGAACTGTGGACTTGGGATTTGCCAGAGCAAAGCTTGTTCATGCATTCCACAGCTCTTCTATTATAGCGGACGATTCCCAAAGCATCGTCTATGCAGGCATGCCGGGCGGATTCGTCATGGATTGGAACGGAGTTACGCTTTATCATGCCGGCGACACCTCCTTGTTCGGAGATATGAAAATGATCGGCGAGCTCCACGATATCGATTACGCGGTACTGCCGATCGGGGATTTTTACACAATGGGACCTAAGGATGCTCTGATTGCAGCAAAGTGGCTGCAAGCAAAGAACGTGATCCCGGTTCATCACAGCACATTCCCAGGCATCGTGCAAGATACTGCAGCCTTCACCGCACAGTTGAAGGGGCAAGGAATCGAAGGCTTCGCTCTCCAGCCTGGAGAACAGCTTACACTTGTAAAATAAAGTGGGTGTCAACGCTACGCATATCGACCTGGATCATCTCGTTCTGTAGTTACAGCGGAAGTAGTGGGTATTCCAAAAAAAGTAAGGCACCCCATGTAGGGGGCCTTACTTTTTTTGTATCATTATAGGATTACGCGTTAGCAGGCTTACGTTCTGCTAGATAGCAAGCAAAACCTAAGATCAGCGCCAGTCCTACGAGTACGGCACCGACCCAAGGGAGGGCAGTTATGGCCAGATGTGTAATGACCCATCCCCCAATGAACGCACCAGCTGCATTTCCTAGATTACCGGCAGAATGACTGGAGGTAGAGGCAAGTGCTGGCGCCGCCTGTGCTAGGCTCATAATTCGTACTTGCAGCCCAGGGAACACAGCGAAGGAAGCAGCTCCCCACAGAAAAATAGTCAATACGGCAGCGATCGGACTATAAATGGTAAAGGTGAAAAGGGTAAGAAGGACACATATCGAAAGGTAAAGTCCCAGTATCGAGGGCATCAGCTTCCAGTCCGCAAGCTTCCCGCCGACGATATTGCCGATGGTTACTCCACAGCCGAAGAGGACTAGAATCCAAGTTACGCTATGTTCAGCAAAACCGGTGACTTGCACAAGCAATGGCGTAATATAAGTAAATACGGCGAACAGCCCGGCGTTGCCTAGTGCTCCGATCAGCAGGTATAGAAGAAGCTTGGGCTTGACGAGAGCACTAATTTGCTTAACGATACTCGCTGGTTTGTCATGCCGAATTTGCGGTATAAAGATAAGAATGCCGATTAATGCAATGATTCCCATGATCGCTATCGCGCCAAATGAGGATCGCCACCCCATATGTTGACCGATGAATGTCCCCAGAGGAACACCGATAATATTAGCAATGGTTAGACCGGCCATCATCATAGATACGGCCCCGGCACGCTTGTCCGGACGTACAAGATTGGAGGCGATAACAGCCCCAACGCCAAAAAAGGTCCCGTGTGTCAATGCGGTTATCATACGGGCTCCCATCAGAATGGCATAGCTTGGAGCGAATACAGAGATTCCGTTTCCGAGAATAAATAAAACCATAAGCAGACATAACAGTTTCTTTTGCGGGATTCGGTGGGTGAGAATCGTCAGTATCGGCGCGCCGATAGCTACTCCGAGGGCATACATTGTAATGAGTTGCCCTGCGGATGAGATGCTGACATGCAAATCATTCGCGACATTAGGCAGAAGACCCATGATGACAAATTCAGTCATTCCAATGGCAAAGGCACCGACGGTAAGAGAAAGTATAGAGATGGGGAACGGTTCTTTAACTGCTTGTTCCTTGGTAATACGGTGTGATAACTCCATGATGTCAATGTCAACCTTTCTGTTGTATATACTAAAGCTCCAATCTTAATCAAGTCGTGCCCGATCAATAAGACCTTTTTCATATTATTTAGTTTTCTAAACTTATAATCAAGACATTTCTTTTAAAATATATGTAAAGAGGTGCGCTTTTTTGTCGAGCGATTGGACATTTTATTAGAAATAATGAATAAAACGGCTGCCGTCAAGCACAGCACAAAATCAAGAGCTTTAGCTGGACATATCAAAATCGACATCTTCAATAAATTCGATAACTTCTCCGTTTGGACTATGCACCAAGGCATTTCTCACCACAAGCGGTGGCTCGCCAAGTGACAGTTCATCTGGTTCGATAAAAGCCTTTGCTCCATGAGCAAGGGCTTTTTGATACACTTCCTCGACATTATCCACATAAAAGGCGAAATGTAATAACGTTCCGTGTGCAATATCTTCGTCGGACAATGCTTTTTTTCCTTGAGCGGGGATGACCGCTTCGTTATCAAAGATTTCAATACAGGTTCTTTGGTCAGGTGAAATCAGCATGGCTGCTTCTTGGATTTGGAAGGAAGGCAGACTCCAATGATGACCTATTTTAAACCCTAAGACTTGTGTATAGAATGTAAGGGTAGCTTGATAATCTTTGGCTTGTATCGCGACATGCGCAAGGCCTTTCACGCTCATCTAAATCACTCCTAATATGTAATTAATTCATATTATAGTCATATAAAATATCAAATTACATACAAAACCTGAGTTATATGTTGTAAAGTTATCACTATAGCTAAGTTAATTTATACGAAATACCTTATTATATAAGGTTAAATCAGGAGGGTGCTTGATATGGATCATCAAATCGATGACATTGATAAAAAGATCATGCAATTACTTCAACATCATGCACGAATGCCTATTTCTCAAATCAGTAAAGAAATCTCCATGTCCCAACCCTCTGTTAAAGATAGGATACTAAAGCTGGAGGATAAGAAGATTATTTCCGAATATAGTACCGTATTTAATTTGCGGGATCTGAATCGAGGTACGACCTCTTTTATTCTAATAAAGACAGAACATTGCCAAGAGTTGGTTGATTTTTGTGAAGGGGCAAGGGAAGTAACTGATTTATTTCGCATAAGCGGAGAATTTAATTATCTTATCAAGGTACAAACGGCCTCGGTAGAGGAGCTTGCCGAATTTCAAGACTCACTTGTACGGATTGGTCCTTCGAAGTCTCATATTTGTTTGAAAAATATACTTGAGAACAGAGTGTTACTCTAATCCACTAGAAGAATAGCTGAAGCAAACAAAGTGTGGCTGTCCCAACACCTTGGGGAACAGAAAATAAAAAAAGAGAAGGCAAGGTTACTCTTGCCCTCTCACTTTTTGTTTTGCTGATTGTTAAGGAAAGCCACCCGAGCACTAGTACTAGTTAACGCCTCGTCGTTCCTCTTTATTTCATATTAGTAAGCTCGAACATATTGTTCTGGAATATTATTTGGTTCATTGCGAAGCGTAATGGCGGCATGCGTAGCCCAGTACGGATCACGCAGCATTCCCCGGGCAATCGCTACGAAGTCTGCATCTTCACTGCCGATAACGGATTCAGCAAGCGCTGGATCTTCGAGCATACCTACAGCAATAACGGGTACATTCAGCGCCTCGCGGATTTTACGTGCGAACGGAACCTGATAGCCCGGGTAATTGCCTGGTTTTCTCTCTCCAGCGGGTCCTTCTCCGCCAGAACTCACATGAAAAGCATCTACACCTGCAGCTTGGTAGGCTTTGGACAGCTCGATGGCATGATCGATATCATATCCGCCATCGGCATACTCCACTGCGGAGATGCGGAAGATGAGCGGCATGTCAGCAGGCATTTCTTTTTTGACGGCTTGAATGACTTCTACGCCGAAACGGGCAAGGTCTTGACCGTATATATCATCTCTTTTATTGGTTAGAGGCGATTGGAACTGATGGATCAAATAGCCGTGTGCTCCATGAAGCTCGATAGTATCAACACCAGCTTGTACAGCACGGCGGGCAGCATCACCGAATTTCTGAACCACGTCTTGAACCTCTTCGGTTGTAAGGGCACGAGGCATTTTGTAAGCTGAGCCTGGAAACTTTATGGCAGATGGGGCAATGGGGACTGCCGCGTCTTCTGCTTTGCGTCCCGCATGAGCGATCTGAATCCCAATTTTGCCATTATGCGAGTGTACACCATCGATAATTTTGGCAAATGCCGGAATATGATCATCTGACCAAATGCCAAGGTCGAAATCGGTAATGCGGCCATCGGGGTCAACATCCGTCATTTCCATGATAATGAGGCCCGTACCGCCAATAGCCCGGCTAAGATAGTGAACGTAGTGCCATTCATTTGGCTTCCCGTCTTTAGCCGTAACCGAATATTGACACATTGGCGCCATGACAATGCGATTATTTAAGTGTAAACCTTTCAGATCAAACGAAGTAAATAATTTCTGAGACATAGTCATCTCTCCTTTAAGCTATTTATGAAGACAACCCTAAGGGTTCCTATTTGCAACTGACAGTCACGCCATTTATTATTAATGGTATTGCAATTAAAAACAAGTACCTACTTTTAAGTACTATAGTATCAAAAAGTATACTAAAGGAGTCGTTACCATGGGCGATCAACTATTTAAGAACTCGGTAGAAATGACCTTGAAAGTCATTGGCGGCAAATGGAAGCTGGTCATTCTTTGTCATCTAATGGACGGCGTCAAACGCTTTGGCGAGTTAAAAAGGGGGATGCCTGACATTACGCAAAAAATGCTAACCCAACAACTACGCGAATTAGAAGATGACGGCATTATCCATCGGGAAGTTTTCGTTCAAGTGCCTCCGAAAGTCGAATATTCTTTAACGCAATATGGCCGAACCATGGAGGAAGTGCTCAATGTAATGGCTGATTGGGGGCAGAACCACCAAGAGCGGATTAACTGAAGCTCAAACGCTACTAAAAAATTCAAGTTATAGAGACCTTTAACTTCATGTTAGGGGTCTTTTTTTTCGTAGATCAGAAAGTATAAGTTTTATACTTTTGCTTCGCATCTACCTTGACAAACGCGCTCGTCCCTGAAGGACGAAGGAGTCGTTTATCCTTGGTCCATGGTTTCGAAATGGGTACTACGTCACTGAATAGTGCGTACTTCCTTTTCGAAAAGTATCGTCGTACAATAGGTCCCGTGAACAATAAAACAAAAATTACATGAGGAGTGACTCATCCATGGAACTTCAATTAGCGTTAGATCTTGTCGACATCCCACAAGCCAAGAAATTGGTGAAAGAAGTGGAAGCATATATAGACATCGTTGAAATTGGCACACCGGTTGTCATTAATGAAGGGCTCCGCGCCGTCAAAGAAATCAAAGAAGCTTTTCCCAATCTGAGAGTTCTGGCTGACCTCAAAATTATGGACGCCGCTGGTTACGAAGTCATGAAAGCATCCGAAGCAGGGGCTGACATCGTTACCGTATTAGGTGCCTCAGAAGACATGACGATTAAAGGTGCTGTAGAAGAAGCTAGAAAACAAGGTAAACAAATTCTGGTTGATATGATCTCTGTGAAAAATCTTGAGCAACGTGCGCAAGAAATCGATGCTCTCGGCGTAGATTATATCTGTGTGCATACGGGATATGATCTTCAAGCTGTCGGGAAAAATTCATTTGAAGATCTTCTGACGATCAAACGTGTTGTGAAGCAGGCCAAAACAGCGATTGCCGGAGGCATTAAATTAAGTACACTTCCTGAAGTAATCAAAGCAAAGCCTGATCTTGTAATTGTCGGCGGAGGTATTACAGGACAAGAAAACCAGCAAGCTGCAGCCGCTGAAATGCAGAAATTGATCAAACAAGGATCTTAACTCGTATGGAAACGAATCTGTATTTAGCTGAAATCCTTCATGAGCTGCAGCAGGGTGCCAACCAGTTGAACGATGAGCAAGCTGATCGTTTCGTAGAGCGGATTATGGTGTCCAACAAGGTTTTTGTAGCTGGTGCCGGTCGATCCGGCTTGATGGCCAAAGCTTTCGCGATGAGGCTGATGCATATGGGCATTGATGCTTATGTTGTGGGTGAGTCGATCACGCCGAATGTCACCGAAAAAGACATGCTAATCATTGGATCAGGTTCTGGGGAAACCAAGAGTCTCCTATCGATGGCGGAGAAGGCCAAAAGCTTGCAAGCTTCTGTCGCGTTAGTGACGATATTCCCTGAATCAAAGATCGGACAGCTGGCGGATATAGCCGTTAAGCTTCCTGGCTCGCCTAAAGATAAGTCGACTAGCAATTACTCCACCATACAACCAATGGGCTCGCTATTTGA
Organism: Paenibacillus germinis; assembly: GCF_013141785.1. NCBI lineage: Bacteria > Bacillati > Bacillota > Bacilli > Caryophanales > Paenibacillaceae > Paenibacillus > Paenibacillus germinis. The sequence continues at coordinate 41,512 of NZ_WHOC01000141.1, read as the reverse complement.
GCAAACTCTTTTACTGTTCTTTGACGCTGTTATCCTGCGGTTAATGGAGAAAAAAGGTTTCGACTCCACGACCATGTTTGGCAGGCACGCCAATTTGGAATAAACGTAAGTCTTATGTAAAGCAAAATGTATAGCCGATCAAGCTTCTGTCAGCCATGGGTAATGCTTCCCATTGCACAGAGGCTTTTTTATACGGAGGTTGTCGATAAATCGAGCCTCACACGTGCTTGGTTTTTTCTTTTCCGTTTAGGAGATAATGACAGGGGAGGTGGGTGCATAAGTATGTTTGCTTACGTGGAAATTCTGATTCGGACCGTTCTAGCTATTTTACTGCTTTTGTTTATAGCCAAAATACTTGGTAAACAGACGATTTCCAATATGACGTTTCATGATTTTGTGACTGGTATTACATTAGGGGCTATTGCAGCTAATTTGGCATTCAATGAAAAATTAAGTCTTTCGCATATGATTTTATCGCTGATTGTCATTGCCATTACGTCCTATTTGTTATCCGTCATTGCATTGAAAAGCCGCAAAATGAGAAACTGGATATCAGGTTCCCCGACGGTACTTATTGAAAGCGGGAAAATTCTTGAAGATAACATGAGAAAAGTAAGATATACCCTGGATTCATTGGACCAAGCCTTGAGAGAAAAAGGGATTTTTAACATAGAGGAAGTGGACTATGCTGTACTTGAGGATAACGGCGAGGTATCGGTATTAAAAAAAGACGAGTACCAATATGTAACTAAAAAGGACTTGAAGCTTCATTCAAACGCCCAAGTTTTTCCCATTGAATTAATTATGGATGGAAAAATGATGGAGAAAAACCTGGAGAATAACGGACTGACTAAAGAATGGTTAGAACAGGAGGTAAAACGCAAGGGAAAACAGATATCGGACGTGTTCTATGCGGCAAGAGGTACGAAAAAACAGCTTGTCTTTGATTTTTATGAAGATGGAATCCATCAAACAATTGATAAGGAATAAACGGGTTCTGTGAAATTTTACAAGGTGACGGGAGAAGGATTTTCCAGTAACATTATTGCATCTAAATAACGTTAGGAGATAATCATTCATCATGAGTAACGATCAGACATCAGGACAAACAACAAGCAAGAAAACTGGAACGGTTGAACGATTTACATCTACTGGTTTTATTTTGGCTGCGATCGGCAGCTCGGTAGGGCTGGGCAACATGTGGAAATTTCCCTACATTACGGGTAAACACGGCGGTGCCGCCTTTTTCCTGTTATTCATCATTTGTTTAATAATTGTAGGCTTACCTATTTTGCTTGCAGAGATGACGATTGGCCGCGGCGGTAGAGGGAATGCATCGGTATCCTTCTTTAATTTGACGGGCAAAAAATACTGGGGAGCATTCGGGTTATTATCAATTCTAACCGCTTTCATGATCATGTCCTACTACGCGGTAGTCGCGGGATGGACACTCCATTATACGGTAGAGTCGTTTACTGGCATCTTGTTCCAAGAGGGCTCCGACTATAAAAGCAAGTTTTTATCGTTCGCTTCGGGCTACTGGCCAATCTTCTGGCAGGCTGTTGTTATGGTGGTTACGGGCTGGGTTCTTGCCAAAGGGGTTTCTGGTGGTATCGAGAAATTCAACAAAGTTCTGATTCCTGGTTTTCTCATCATCCTACTCATTCTTATGGTTCGTTCGCTTACGCTCCCAGGAGCAGCAGCAGGGGTATCCTTCTTCTTGAAACCTGACTTCTCCAAGCTCGACGCGGAGTCTGCCTTAGTTGCTTTGGGACATGCTTTCTTTTCCTTATCGTTAGGGATGGGCTGTATGTTAACCTATGGATCTTATGTGGAAAAAAGACAATCACTCGGCATGGCGACGCTCGCCATTGGTTTCGGTGATTTGGTATATGCTTTCATCGCGGGTCTAGTCATTTTCCCTACGGTGTTCTCCTACGGGCTTCAGCCTGGTGAAGGCGTAGGTTTGGCGTTCATGGCACTGCCTGCAGCGTTCTCGCAAATGCCATTTGGTTTCTTCTTTGGTGGTCTATTCTTCTTGCTGCTAGCCATTGCGGCGTTGACTTCAGCGATTTCTATCTTAGAAGTTCCAGTCGCTTATGCCATGCACAAATGGCAGTGGAGCCGCAAAAAATCAGCGGTTATCTTATCCATCCTTTGCTTCTTAGTAGGTGTTCCTTCAGGGCTTTCTGTTGGAGGTGTGCTAGGGGATTTCCACCCTGGAGGTAAAAGCATTTTTGATTGGATGGACTTCATTACTTCCTATGTTCTGATGCCATTCGGTGGGTTAGTCGTTACCTTGTTTACTGGCTACGCGTGGAAAAAGGCTGGAGAAGAAGCGGGCTTGAAGGGTTTTTGGTATAAAGCCTGGATGTTCTTGCTGCGCGTGGTCGTTCCCATACTCATCGTTTGTGTATTCTTGCATTCGGTAGGTATAATTAAATTTTCATAGACCTGTGCACAATATCATTAGTAAAGAGGATACCCCGAGGGTATCCTCTTTCTTTTTCTTGCTTCTTTTCAATTATTCGGGCAATGGGCATATCATTTTAATATCTTCCATCGCAAGCATTTGAGAACTCTCGACTAGACTGCTTAAAGGGACGCTTTGCTCATTTTCCGGTTGATCCAAAGGATAAATTCTGGCGGTTTCATTCTTTTCATCGACATTTTGGATGTAGATTGGCGTCCCATTATAAGTGACATCAACCATGACAGGTGAAACTGCAATCTCTTGAGCGCGTTGATTGTTCATTTTTTGGCCTCCTTGACGTACTAGTTACATTATTTGTGGATGTGAAAGTATGTATTCATAAAAGGCACCCCCAGCATTTGGAGTACCTTTTATTGTGGCGGATTATCCTATGAATAGGATGACTCTAGCCACCCAACTAAATTTATTCAGCTGAGCAGATGTGCCGTCACCAACTGTAATAAATGAACCGGTTAAAGTGATCCCGCGGTTGATTGTTGACCTTTGAATATAGCCCTCATAGAGCTGATTGTTGATTCCTGCGATGCTGCCACCCGTCACAAATCTTAGAAAAGTCATTTTACCAGAAGGTACATCGTACCACCCTCGAATGGGATTCCCAAATACCGTTCCTGTCACAAAACCATTGCGGGCAACATTGGTGTTTAGAAATCCTCTAAATCCGTTTGCTTCAATAGTCCATGTCGCTGCAATAATGGGGATTTGAGTAGGACGCACACGACGTTTTTTAAGTAGGACCGCTTGTGTTTTAAAATAAACAGGGAGTTTTTGCGTTTTGGATGCCATGGTTTCTCACTTCCTTTTATCCTATTCTATGTAAAAGTGGTGGGAACTGTATGGATTAATAGATTAGTAGAATCGCGTATTTTTCGAAAAAGGATGGTAAAATAAGAGGTAGATAAAGGAACGGGTATGCCTTCTCACTCCCCTTGTGTTCATGAAGGATTTTTGGCACAATAATAAATAGATGGTACGCTTCGGCTGCTTAGTAGAATAGGACTGTATGTGAAAGTCTTGAAAAGAGGATAACGATGAATAAAGAATCCATCTATGGATTAACGTTGGATCAATTGATTGCATGGCTCGAGGAAAATGGACACAAAAAATCGCGGGCATTACAAGTCTGGGATTGGCTATATCGGAAGCGGGTAACCGACTTCTCAGAGATGACGGATGTGAAGCAGGATTGTATTCAGAGTCTGGAAGAGCATTTCGTCATTCAGACGTTGACTGAACATACGAGGCAAGAATCAGCCGACGGCACGATGAAGTTCCTTTTCAAGCTGCAGGATGGTAATTTGATCGAGACTGTGCTAATGAGACATAAATTTGGGTTGTCCGTGTGTGTAACGACGCAGGTCGGCTGTAACATTGGGTGCAGCTTCTGTGCGAGCGGGCTTTTGGCCAAAAGTCGTGATCTATCCAGCGCTGAAGTCGTGGAACAAATTATGAAGGTTCAGTTTCATTTGGACAAAGCGGATAAAAACGAACGTGTCAGCCACATTGTTGTGATGGGTATTGGCGAGCCATTTGATAATTTTGAAAATATGGTTGATTTCATCCGCGTTGTGAAAGATCAAAAAGGCCTAGACATTGCTGCTAGACATATTACGGTATCAACTAGTGGTCTTGCTAATAAAATTATCGAATTCGCGGACTCGGATTTGAAGGTAAATCTGGCGATTTCTCTGCATGCCCCGACGAATGAGCTTCGTACCCGGATCATGAAAATAAACAAAGCGATTCCGATTGAGAAATTAATGCAGGCGATCGAATACTATCTGGAGAAAACGAACCGGAGAATTACATTGGAGTACATTCTGTTGAAGGATGTTAACGACGGTCGAGAGCATGCGCTGCAATTAGCAGAGCTTATCCAACATATTCGTCACCTTGCCAATGTGAACTTGATTCCTTACAATCCTGTGGATGAGCACAGTCAATATCAACGGAGTGAGCGGGAATCCGTGCGGGCATTCTATGATACGTTGAAAAAGCAGGGCATTAGCTGCAGTGTTCGCCTTGAGCATGGAACGGATATTGATGCCGCTTGTGGACAATTAAGAAGTAAACAGATCAAACAATCCACAGGGGATAATCTGGGTCAGGATAGTTTGGTTGTAGGATAATAAATAGGAACCCATTAGCTGCGGCTGATCGGGTTCTTTTGCTGTAAGACGAAGACCTGATTTCATGAAAGAATGGAGATGAATGTTCTGTCTTCCCAACCCGTAGCTGCTGCATTTTTTGAACAACCCACACTGATCTTGGCTCGTTCGCTGCTCGGCAAACTGCTTGTGAAAGAAACCGAATTAGGCATAGCCGCAGGCTGGATTGTAGAAACAGAAGCCTACATAGGTCCCGGGGACCGCGCCGCTCATAGCTTTGGCAATCGTAGGACACCGAGAACGGAAATCATGTTTGGCCCTCCGGGCTATGTCTATACTTACGTGATGCATACCCATTGTCTAGTGAACGTTGTTAGCGGGGAGCCCGGTCACCCAGAAGCTGTCTTAATTCGAGCTGTGGAGCCCTGCATAGGAATTGATCTCATGTATGATCGCCGCGGCCACGATAAAAAGCTAAAGGAGCTCACCAACGGTCCCGGCAAACTAACGAAAGCTCTTGGCATTGTGAAAGAGGATTATGGAAGTCCTATCTTTGAGAGTCCTCTCTACATTGCGGAAGGAAAAACAGTAGAATCCGTTGCTGCTGGACCGAGAATCGGTATTGAGAATAGTGGGGAAGCCAGAGAATACCCGTGGCGGTTCTGGGTCGAAGGGAATCTTTTTATTTCGAAATAGCTAAGGAACTGCATTGTTTTGATTATTCTGCGCCTATTTTCAGCAAACTTTAAGCCTATCTTCGGCTAAATTTCAGGGAATTTCCCCCAGTTCCATGCTATTCTATTCGTACAAGAGGCTGAAATGGGGGGACGACAATGGAAGAGAAGCAAAATGAGCCGAAATCTTCGAGTACGAAAATAACGCGTCGTCGGTTTTTGGTATCCAGTGTTCTAATGGTCACCAGTGCGGCGTTAGCAGCCTGCGGAATCAATTTGGGCGGTGGAGCAACGACTGGTGGAGCAACAAATCAGCCAGAAGGTAATGCGGCGAGCGAATCACCGAAGGCTGCGAATCTGGACCCAACACCTGCGTGCGGTTCACCAGAGGAGCTGACGCCAGCTGTCACCGAAGGTCCGTATTTTACACCTAACTCCCCGGAGAAAAGTTCGCTGCTAGAGCAAGGGATGAAGGGGACGAAGCTTACGGTTGTAGGCTACGTTGTGTCAACGGCGTGTAAACCGGTTGCGCATGCGTTATTGGACTTCTGGCAGGCAGATGCTGACGGTCAATATGACAACAAAGGCTTCACCCTTCGTGGGCATCAATATACAGACGATAAAGGCAAGTTTACGCTGGAAACGATTGTGCCGGGCTTGTACCCAGGGCGAACGCGCCATATTCATGTGAAGGTGCAGGCGCCGAATGGTCCGGTGCTGACGAGTCAGCTTTTCTTCCCGAATGAAGCGGGCAATGCGAAGGATGGCATCTACAACAAGGCACTGCTGATGGATATTAAAAGCAATGCGGATGGCAGCCAGTCGGGCGCCTATCAATTCGTTGTAAAGGTATAAATAAAGAGGAGCCCATGAGACATTCATGAGGCTCCTTTTTCATCTTAATTTGTCTCTGTCCCGGTCTTTTCCCTGCTTAAGTTGTACTACGTACAACAATTTCGTTAGTTTTTTCTCATTATGCTGAAAGTGTTGTATGTCGTACAACAATTTAACCTCATTTCATTGAATAGAGCTAATTTATTGGAAAATTGTTGTATTTTCTGCAATAATCGCGGGGAAAACGCGGATTAACCTGCGTAAAGTTGTACCTAGTACAACTTTACGATTACCTTGGACCAACAATTACCTGGAGCAAGCAACTTTTTGATGATAAAAGCCTACGTTTTCAACTTAACTTACACAGCAATGTAATCCGTACTTTTGATAGGATTACATTGATTTCCGATTACGCGTAAGCATCATCAAACCGCCTACTATGATGAGAACGATGGCAATTATCGGTTGGTTGTGGAAAAATTTGCTGAAAATGGAGCCAATGGAGAAAATGGCGAAGAACAAAAGGGACATGACGGTTAGAATATTAATCGGGATGAGCAACCATTTATTCCGTCCTCCGAACCAATAAAGTTCGAATAAACCGACGGCAACAGCCAGCATGAATCCTGGCCACATAAGGTGCCAGATATCGAACAGCATGGAGATTTGGCAGATGATGCCGGTCGTTAACATAATCCCTCCTGGGACAAGCACGCCGACACCCCGACGCTGCAGGATGAAGAAGTATAACCAGTGGAAAAACACGCCAACGGGTATGACAAACAAGGTTGGCCAGAAATACTCAAAAATGGTACCGGTATTGAACGTACTATCACCTTTTAGAAACATAAAAATACCTAAAATAATCAATATTGGGCCAAGAAAGGCGCTGCGATTCATATTCAACATGCTCACTCCTAAACGTTATTATCCATTCTCAATTACTTTAAGGATATCATGACAAGGGAAAAGTGTCTTCCTACCAGGGGGAGGATAGGTATCGGTCGGAGGACTGATTTTTACTGGGGTAACAATCAATCTCTTTTCATGAATGAAAATAGTCCACAAGCACACAATAAACGGACTGTACACCCATTTATGTCAAAAGGAGAGATGTTCATGCAAGGCAAGCTTCTAAAGTTAACGCTGCTATCGATGTCCATTGCCTTAAGTGTTGTTCCGCTCAGAGCAGAGGCTAAGGTAATGGACGAACACGCCGCTGTAAAGATGCAGTGCTACAGTCAATCGATGGTCAAATTGAAAGGCGACTTAAGAAAACTGTGGATTGATCATGTTTTTTGGACCAGAAGCTACCTTATAAGCGCCCTTGCTGGCTTAGAAGATCAAGAAAAGGTGCTGGCTAGACTGCTCAAGAATCAGAAGGACACAGGAAATGCGATAAAACCGTATTACGGAGAGGCCGCTGGTAATCAACTAGGTGACCTATTAACTGAGCATATCGTTCTTGCAGGCAAAGTGATAGCCGCAGTCAAAAGCGGTAATTCAGCTGATTTCGAGAAGTACAACAAAGAGTGGTATCGGAATGCCGATGATATCGCCGCATTTCTCAGCAAAGCGAACCCGAATTGGCCCATGAAAACCGCGCAAGATCTAATGTATGGGCACTTGCATTTGCTCACAAACAATGTGTTAGCTAGGCACAAAAAGGATTGGGAAGCGGACATAGCTACGTTCGAACAATACGAGGACCATATTTTTATGCTGGCCGATTTTCTTTCGGACGGGATCATCAAACAATTCCCTAAGAAGTTTAAGTAGTAGTGTTCGAAACGTAGTGAAACCTGACACAAAAAGCCTCAAAGACATTAGTCTTCGAGGCTTTTTTACATGCTATTTTAGAAAAACTTCACCAACTGATCCTTGATCTCATCGTTCGTACCGCCAACGACCGTCTGGAACTGCGGCTTGTCGAACAGCGCTTGAATCTGCTGCGGATACGTCTGCTCAATGCTGCGCAAACGGATCGACTCATCGAATTTAGCCGGATGAGCTGTCGAAAGGGCAACAGTCAGTTCACCGTCTACAGCGAGCTTGTCGGCAGCAGCTACTCCGCAAGCTGTATGCGGGTCGAGCAGATACGCGTATTTCTCATAATACTCGCTAATTGTATCCAAGCACTCCTCATTCTGCACGCCATAGGCAGCAAAGTCAGCTTGCACGGCTTGCAGCTTGTCAGCAGGGATAACAACGCGGCCTTCAGCCTTGAATTGATCCATGGTAGCCGAGACAGCTTGCGCGTCTTCGCCATAGAGGTAGAATAAGTAGCGCTCGAAGTTGCTAGCCACTTGAATATCCATGGAAGGACTATGTGTTCCGCGGAACGCACCTGGTTGGTAAACACCATCCTGTACGAATCGCTCAAGAATATTGTTTTCGTTCGTAGCAAGAATGAGTTTATGGATAGGAAGACCCATTTTCTGTGCCAAGTAACCAGCAAAGATATCGCCGAAGTTACCAGTCGGCACACTGAAATTGACCTTCTCAGCCTGATTATTTTTTGCCAATTGGAAGTAAGCATAGAAGTAATACACCGTTTGCGCCAAGATGCGGGCAATGTTGATGGAGTTAATCGCACGCAGATGGTAGCGGTGCTTGAACTCGACGTCGGCGAACAGCTCTTTGATAATACGCTGGCAGTCGTCGAAAGTGCCTTCAACGGAAAGATTCAGCACATTCGCGTCATCAACAGTGGTCATTTGCAGTTCTTGAACCTTGCTGACCTTCCCGTGGGGGTGAAGAATACAGATCCGGATGCCTTCTTTACCGCGCACCCCTTCAATCGCCGAAGCTCCTGTATCCCCTGAAGTGGCTCCAAGAATATGGATAATCGAATTCGTTTTACGAGAAACGTACGAGTAGAGATTGCCCAAGAATTGCAGAGCGATGTCTTTGAAAGCAAAAGTAGGTCCGTGGAACAATTCCAGCACATACGTGCCGTCGTTCAGACGTTTGACAGGTGTCACAGCGTCATCCCGGAAGGTTGCATAGCTATCGTCAACGAGCTGCTTCAGCTCATTGCGCGGGATTTCGTTATTCACATATAGCGAGAAAATTTCAAGAGCCAACTCCGAGTAGGAGAGCTGTTGCCACTTCTGTAACGTGTCTGCCGATAATTGTGGGATATGCTTAGGAACAAGTAAACCGCCGTCGTCTGCCAACCCCATCAAGATGGCATCGATGAAGCCGATGGGTTCTACTTTTCCGCGAGTGCTAATGTATTCCATATGAGTCCCCTTACGATTGAATTTTCAGTTATTGTATCAAAAAACAGACCATTTGGACAGTGTAGATACTTTACAAATGAGCAAAAAAACCCTCCAAAGATGGAAGGTTTCTTCGATATTTTAAAATGAGCGGACGAGAATTCTCCTCATTTAAATGTGGTAGATGAAAGTCCGCCTACCCGAAATCTCCCTCGCGTTGATTGCAGTAACATGCTTATATCGACAAAATCGAACATACGTTCCCAGTGTTGTGGTATAATGGATTTGAAGGAGGTGAACGTATGCTACGAACCTATAAATTCCGTCTATACCCTACAAAAGAACAAAAAGAAACCATTCATTGTACACTCGAACGTTGCCGGTTGCTGTACAATCGGCTGCTGGAAGAACGAATTCTTGCCTACAAACAAAGTGTTATAACGCTGACATATAACCAACAACAAAATTCTTTGCCGGAACGTAAATCGGTCATCCCAGTTCTGAAGACCATCCATTCGCAAGTGCTGCAAGATGTTGCCAAACGGCTGGACAAAGCGTATCAAGCGTTCTACCGCCGGATGAAAAACGGTGAGAAAGCAGGATTCCCTCGCTTTAAACCGCAAAGCCGATACAATTCTTTCACTTACCCGTAAAGCGGTTTTGCTTTGAAAGGAAGGCGAATCGAACTCTCCAAGATTGGCGACGTGCAGATCAAGCTGCATCGACAACCGCAAGGAACGATCAAAACATGCACAATCGCCGCCAAAAACGGCCGCTATTATGCTTGTCTGTCGTATGAAGGCGAAGCGCAACCCCTTGAGCAAACGCATCGCCATGTTGGGGTGGATCTGGGCGTTAAGCATTTAGCGGTAACATCGGACGGCCAGTTTTTCGCAGCGCCAAAGTATCTTCGCCAAAGCGAAGCCAAGCTCAAAAAGCAGCAACACGCGGTGAGCAGGAAGCAGCGCGGCTCAAACCGCAGGCGTAAAGCGGTGAAGCTGCTGGCACGCCAGCACGAACGTGTAGCGAACAAGCGCAAGGATTACGCGCACAAGGTAAGCCGGACGCTTGTAAACCGCTACGATACTATTGTTTTTGAGGACTTAAACATACAAGCAATGGGAAAGAACCATGCCCTTGCAAAAAGCATTGCGGACAGTGGATGGAATGGGCTCGTGCATTATGTGACGTACAAGGCTGAAAGCGCCGGTCGCCGCATCATACAAGTGGACCCGTACCTCACTTCCCAAATATGTTCCGGATGCAGTGAAATCGTGAAAAAACCACTTGCAGTGCGTATCCACTGGTGTCCGCATTGCGGCACAACGCTAGACCGTGACGTGAACGCTGCGCGAAACATTTTAGCCCGAGCGCGATTGCAAGTGTCGTAACCCAAATAAGTCATCACAGACTAGGAACTAGCCTTCAAGGAGGGGAGAGGTTACAATCCCTGATGAATTGAGAAGCTCACCAATTGATTGGTGAGTGGTTCACAAGTAATAACCTATTCTTGTTTAGCACTTACAACGATTTTCCATGCCTGACCGATAGGAGGAAGGCTTTTCGTCAATGCTGGTCCATAAAATCCGATGACATTCGCGCCTTTAACAAGAGCGGTTTTCTCCATTTTGTCGCCGTTTTTATCGACGATAGCTGTCTCATCTCCAATGTGTAGAACAACCTCACTCGGAGCAGTTTCCGTTAAACCCGTACCTTTAATAAGGACACTCATATTACCCTTATCATCGGTGCGGACTTCTTCAACCACGCCAGCTGTACCGAGGCTGTTTGTCTCTCTCTTCGTGTCCAAAACTGTAATCTTGGAAGTTGACGTTTGTGGCGGCAAGCTGAGGGTTGCAGCCATAGAATGCTCAGCAGTAACGGTTAAACCAACATGAAGATCGGAAAGGCTAAGTTTCGTACCATCCAACATTTGATATTCCGTATCCTTATTCACATTGAGGACCATCCCCTCCGTGCCAATTCCTTGAATCTGAATCGCTGTATAATCACCAATAGGTCGAATCGAAGTGATTACGCCAGTCGTTTGAACTTTCTTAACGTCCTCTTTCACCGCGATGGAAACCGAAGCTCCTTCCGTTGTAACAGATCCGTGCAGCACTTTGCTGACAAAGGAAGCAGGCACGTAAAGCTTGTTATCGACCAATTCAGGCGCTGTACCAAGCGTTGTGAACATTTTATTAATGGCATAGCGATCTTCCCCAGTCTTGACAGTTGTAAATACATTGCCTTTCAACAAATCAACCGAAAGTGTTTCTTGATTCCAAGTGAGTTTGAAGCCTAGGCTCTCCGTTACAGCTCGAAGTGGCAGCATAGGTTCAGTCGCAGCAGCTTTCAAATAACCTTTCTCGGAAAGGGCTCCTCCATTGACTTGAACTGAAATAGCCTGTGGAGCAGCTTGTGTGGTAACAGGCATAATAGAAGTCGTTTGGGCAGTTTCATTCGTTGCAGCATAAGCTGCGCCCGTCGTCATCATGGCAGATAAGGATAGAATAGCTAGGCTCTTTTTCATCGTACGATTCATGGTTGTAATTCCTTCCTGTATGTAAGTTATGTTTGATAGTCTGTCCTCATAAACGAAGTTAGTTTCCAGAATGTTGCAGGTGGACGGAAAGTTTCGTTAAAAACGACTTAATAAGTAGACTTCAATTGGCTTAAACTATAAAATCAATCTTAGTGGGAAATGGAAAGGGGTGGAAATCTTGTCTTTTGTAATCAAATTGCGCTGGTTTTTCAAAGAAAGATGGAAATACTACGTGCTTGCTATCAGCTTAATGATCTGTGTGAATTTATTGGCGACGATTCCGCCTAAAATGATAGGGAATACAATTGATCAGATTGGCAGAGGGAGTTTAACGGCATCTAGTCTAAGTCAGACTGTCCTTCTGCTTATAGGCTTGTCTCTCCTATTATATGTAATTACTTATGTTTGGATCACGACCTTATTCGGTAATTCGGCACTCGTTGAGAAAGTACTCAGGGGGCGTTTACTCGCTCATCTGACGAAAATGACACCGGCTTTCTTCCAACGCAACAGCACGGGTCAATTAATGGCATTAGCCACCAACGACGTGCTTGCTATTGGCCAAACCGCTGGTTACGGCGTTATGACACTCGTTCACACATTGGTTGGGGCATCTGTCGTCATTATTACTATGATTTCCCTAATTAGCTTCAAATTAATGATTGCGGCGCTAATTCCTTTGCCTTTTCTAGCCTTAGTGATTAGTAAGCTAGGTCAAAAAGTGAGAGTTCGTTTCCTTGCTGCACAGGCCTCTTTTGGCCAAATGAATGATCACGCACTCGAGTCCATCTCTGGTATTCGTGTGATTCGTTCTTATGTTCAGGAAGATCATGATCTAGTCGCCTTCGATAAAGTTACGTCAGAAGTGATGAATAAGAATAGACGCGTGTCCATGCTGAATGCACTTTTTCAGCCGCTTACATCGTTGATTGTCGGTCTAAGTTATTCGATAGGTATTGGATATGGCTCTTATATGGTCTTTCATAATGAGATCACGCTGGGTCAGCTGATTTCATTTAATATTTACCTAGGTATGCTGATCTGGCCGATGATTTCTTTCGGCGAGTTTATTAATGTCCTGCAGCGTGGAAGTGCCTCGGCTGACCGTCTGGATACAGCGCTGACGCAGAAAGCGGATATTGTGGATGTCGATGCACCAATTTCGGTGAGTGTGCCGGAACGTATCGAGATGAAGGAATTAACTTTTACGTATCCGACCGCAAACCATCCAAGTCTCGTTAATGTTTCTTTCCAATTAGAAAGAGGGCAGACGCTAGGGATTGTAGGCCGTACGGGTAGTGGCAAAAGCACGCTGCTGAAGCAGCTGCTGCGGCAATTCCCGATCGAACCAGGTAAGCTGCTAATTGCAGGCGTACCGATTGAGAAAATCAGCTTGGATCAGGTGAAACGTTGGGTTGCCTACGTTCCGCAGGAGCATCTGCTGCTGTCGAAATCCATTCGCGACAATGTCGCATTGGGTAAACACGATGCTTCGCCGGAAGAAATTGCAAGGGCAATTGAGATGGCCTCCTTTACCCAAGATATCGAGCAAATGCCGGAAGGCCTAGCGACAATTGTCGGCGAAAATGGCGTCATGCTGTCTGGTGGACAGAAGCAGCGTTTGGCGATTGCTAGAGCCCTTCTGATCGATTCGGAAATTCTGCTGCTTGATGACTCGTTATCCGCTGTTGATGCGCGGACGGAAAGCCGCATTCTTCAGCATATCCGTAAGGAACGCGCGGGCAGAACAACATTGATCAGCACGCACCGGCTCTCGGCTGTGAGCCATGCGAATTGGATCCTCGTCCTAGATGAGGGGCGAATTGTCGAAGAGGGTACCCACGAAGAGCTGATGCTGTTCGGCGGCTGGTACCGAGAGCAGTGGGAGCGTCAACAAATGGAAGCGAGTTTGGAAGAATGACAAACAGAAGAAGGGAGGACGACAAGATGCAGAAACCGTCCACGGCGAGAAGGCTGATTTCGTATGCGCTCGTCTACAAGTTCAGGATTATCGGCGCGCTGCTCATTCTATGCTGCGCAGTGGGCGCCGAGCTGGGCGGACCTTATATAACCAAAACCATTATCGATCAGCATTTGTCTACAGGTACACACACGATGGCGCCTGTACTTAAACTGCTTGGTCTATACATGGGCTTGCTACTCATAGCAAGCATCTGTAATTTCTCGCAAGCCTATTTGCTCCAATCTACGGCTTTGCAAATTATCAAAAACATGCGCATGGACTTAATGCAGCACATTCAGCGCATTTCGCTGCGCTATTTCGATAACACGCCGATCGGGCAGGTTGTATCTCGAATTGCGAATGATACCGAGGCGGTCCGCGACTTATTTATGAGCTTCATGGCTACGTTCGTTGTAAGCATGATGCAGCTAACGGGAATTTTCGTAGCGTTATTCATCCTAGATTGGCATCTTGCTCTTTTTTGCTTGGTGCTGCCGCCTATCTTTGCGTTAATTATGGTCGTTCACTTAAAATATTCGAAAATCTTCATCACCATTATGCGTGCTCGGCTAAGTGATATGAACGCGATGATTAATGAATCGATCGTGGTAATGCCGATTATTCAAGCTTTTCGCCGGGAGAAAGTGACGCTTGAGGAATTCGAAGTACTGAACAAGGACCGCTATGTGAATCAGCTTAAGCAGTTCCGCATTTTTTCTTTATCCTCTCGTAATATTGTGGGGACCATTGGCAGCTTGGTGACGGCTATGGTCATTTGGTATTTTGGCCGGGAATCGCTGACAGCCGTGATTTCTTTCGGGGTGTTTTATGCTTTCATCGATTATCTGGGGCGGATCTTTCAGCCGATTATCGGGATCTTCGATCAGTTGACGAATGCGCAAAGAGCCTTTGTATCCGCGGATAAGGTGTTCACCATCCTAGACATGGAAGGCCAAGAGGTAGAGAAGACAGATAAGGTCAGCCGCCCCGAAGGCGTTGTGAAGTTCGAGGACGTAACCTTTGCTTATAAAGCCGGGGAAAACGTGCTGAAGCATATTTCCTTCGAAGCTCGCAAAGGGGAAACCGTGGCCTTGGTCGGACATACAGGCTCAGGCAAAAGCTCCATCATGAACCTGCTGCTCGGTTTCTATGAACCGGATGAGGGCAGCATCACGATTGATGGACGGGACATCCGGAAGATGTCGAAGCAAGCGCTGCGTAAGCATATGGGGATTGTTTTGCAGGACCCGTTCTTGTTTGCGGGAGATATCAAATTCAATGTTAGCCTCTATAATGAAGAGATTTCGCTGGATCGTGTGAAAAATGCGCTAAGCGATGTAGGCGCGGCCTCATTCATCGAGCAGCTGCCTAACGGCTACGATGAGCAGGTTGTGGAGCGGGGAAGCACGCTGTCTTCCGGCCAGAGGCAGCTCATTTCGTTCGCCCGGGCGTTGGCCTTCGACCCGTCGATTCTCATCTTGGATGAAGCGACAGCCAGCATCGACAGTGAGACGGAAGGCCTGATCCAGCGAGCACTCAAGGTGGTCAGCGAAGGGCGCACGACCTTGGTCATCGCGCACAGGCTGTCGACGATCCGCGATGCGGATCAGATTCTCGTGCTGCACCGCGGCGAGATTGCCGAGCGCGGCAATCATGAGACGCTGATGGCGCTGGGTGGACGATACGCGAAGATGTATCAGCTGCAGAAGGGCGAGTCGGCTGTTGTGGGCTAACCTGGACGTATAAATCCTGCCGATAAGTGAAGCTTAGGACGTCTTGCAAAAAGGATAAGCCTTTCCCGAAAGGGGAGGGCTTATCCTTTTGCTAATTTGCCGAGATCAGGTCATTTCGTTTTATGAAGACGCAAAAAGTGCATGTATTTCCGTGGTTAGGCCATATTTAATAAGAGAAGCTGCAAAAAGTGCAGCAAAAAAGTACTCTTTTAGCCAGTTCGACTTGTTTTGGATAGATTAGCTGTAATTTTTGCATCAAAACCTGCTGTGCAAGCCCAATTGAGCCAAAATTGCTGTACGAAATGCATCAACTTGTTCATATACCTCTCCCTTTTCCCTCACCCCTCAACTACTTTAACGATACAAAACATAACTAACTCACCAGCTAGCCACTCAACTCTCACTTTAGCGATGCAAAACATCACCAAAGTCGCCGGATGTCCTCTTTATCGAATCCAACAAGAAATGTAATCCGACAAATCATACCACCTTAATACGACACGCTTAGCCAAATAAGGCTTACAAACCAACTTTTCTTCTTATTTCGGACTAGCTAACCGGATACTAGCGCATTATAAGCAGCAAGATAACGGGGAGCACATTATTTTAAAAATACCCATTGACAGTTATCTCAAATTGATGTATCTTTAAATCAAGATATCACAAATTAAGATTTCGCAGCACAAATCAGCATAGCACGCACACCACAGCGCAGTAAAAAAATAAAGAAATGAGGTGAACCAAATGAGTGAACAGAGAAATGATTCATTAGATCTCTATATTGCACTCTCTAGAGCAAGTGAATGGGTCAATGCCCATGGAGATCGAGATATTCGTAATCATGGATTGAATCGAACGGAATTCGGTGTTCTTGAGCTGCTTTATCATAAAGGCGCGCAGCCGATTCAACAGATTGGCGGCAAGGTGCTTATGAGCAGTGGGAACATCACCTATGTTGTAGATAAGCTGGAGAAGAAAGAGTTCGTAAAGCGAAAAACATCATCCGAAGACCGCAGGCTCATTTTTGCAGAAATTACGGAAAAAGGGAAGCAATTTATTGAAGAGATATTTCCTAAGCATACCGAGGTTATTGAGAAAGCGGTGGCTGGACTTACAGCAGAAGAGAAGAAGATAGCTAGTCAATTGTTGAAGAAGCTCGGTAAGTTTGCTCAGGATGGTTTCAAGTAGTTTGCCTCCCCTAAGAGGTGTTAACTACTTAACCTTTTAACAAATATCTTAAATTAGAGATTCTTAAATTGGAGGAGAATGAATATGAGTATCGCATTAGGATTATTAATCATTCGTTTGGTTGTTGGATTAAGCTTCATGGCGCATGGGGCACAGAAGTTGTTTGGTTGGTTCGGAGGCTATGGTCCGAAAGGAACGGGCGGCTGGATGGAATCTATCGGCATTAAACCCGGTGTTGCTATGGCAGTTATGGCAGGACTCATGGAGTTTGTAGGCGGTGCGTTATTTGCTGCTGGATTAGGTACAGTCATTGCTTCATTGCTCATCGTCATGACCATGGTCGTTGCGATTATCAAAGTACACGGCAAGAACGGTTATTGGGCTACCGCGGGCGGCTATGAATACAACTTGCTGCTGATGGCTATTGCGGTAGGAGTGGCATTTATGGGTGCTGGAACTTACTCCGTAGACGCTTTATTCAATTAATTATGGATTCTTTCGAATCAGGTCTGGACATAACTAAACTAAGGGAGATGGATATAATGACACAACAACAACAAACAGCAGGTATTCACCATATAACAGCATTCGTACAAAATGCACAGGAAACGGTTGATTTTTATGCAGGGGTTCTAGGACTTCGGATGATCAAAAAGACGATTAACTTCGACGCACCTGAAGTGTACCATCTGTACTTTGGTAATGAAATGGGAAGTCCGGGGACAATCATCACCTTCTTCCCATGGGCGCACTCTCGCAAAGGACGTATCGGCGGAGGCCAAGTCGGCATCACAACGTATGCTGTACCAACAGGCAGCCTATCATTCTGGGAAGAGCGTCTAGCGCAATTTGATATTCCTTTTGAAAAAACACAAAGATTCACAGAGACATACCTTCAATTCGAAGATCGGGATGGTCTGAAACTTGAAATCGTAGAGCGTGAGCAAGGAGCGCTTAGCCAATGGTCTTTCGGCGGCATTCCAACGGATAAAGCGATCAAAGGCTTCGGCGGCGCTGTTCTCTACAGCACTGCACCAGACAAAACTTCTCAGCTGCTAGAGCAGGTTATGGGGCTGCAGAAAGTAGGGCAAGAGGGAGCTTACGCTCGATTCAAATCCTTCGGAGATTTGGGGAACATCGTTGATATTAATGTAACTCCGATGGCCTATGGAGCTGGCGGCGCGGGTACCGTCCATCATATTGCATGGCGCGCCAAAGATGATGCTGAGCATGCTCTATGGAGAAGCCATGTACAGTCGAATGGGTTCCAACCTACGCCGATTGTGGATCGTCAATATTTTAACGCGATCTACTTCCGCGAAGAAGGCGGCATACTCTTTGAGATTGCAACGGATCCTCCGGGCTTTGCACGTGATGAACAGCCTGAGGTGCTAGGTGAGAAACTGATGCTGCCGGAATGGTTCGAGGAGAGCCGTGAACAAATCGAGCGTAATCTTCCGCCGATTCAAGTACGTGTATTGGAGGCGAAAAAACAATGAAGCATATCTTTCAAAAAGGAACGGATATAACGGCTCCGGTACTCGTGCTCTTTCATGGCACGGGTGGCACCGAACGTGATCTTCTGCCGCTAGCACAGGCGATTTCACCGACATCGTCGGTGCTAAGCGTTAAAGGTAATGTGCTTGAGAATGGGATGCCGCGGTTTTTTCGCAGGCTGGCTGAGGGAATCTTTGATGAGGAGGATCTCATCTTCCGTACCAAGGAATTGTATGATTTCCTCGATCAAGCTGCCGTGGAACACGGTTTTGATCGTAACAATCTCGTAGCCATAGGCTATTCTAACGGCGCAAATATTGCCGGAAGTCTTTTATTTCACTATCCAGATGCACTGCGAGGAGCAATTCTCCATCATCCAATGGTACCGCGGCGAGGCATTCAACTGCCGGATCTCTCAGGTATTCCGATCTTTATCGGAGCGGGTCAGAACGATCCGATCTGCTCCCCGCAGGAGACAGAGGAATTACAGAAGCTGTTAAGTGAAGCGGGATCAACGGTTGCCGTTCATTGGGAACAGGCAGGGCATCAGTTGACTCGTTCAGAGGTAGAAGCGGCAGGGACTTGGTTCAAGACGAATTTGGTATGAGACCGAGTCTAGTAAAGGTGGGAGATGCTTTGTGATATCCATTGATCCCTCGAGTCAAAGCGAGCGGGAAAACTATAAGCTATTGATAGGAAGCATAATTCCTAGGCCAATCGCATTTGTTACGTCTCTATCCTCGGAGGGTGTGCTCAATGCAGCACCGTATAGTTATTTTACGATTGTGACGGCGAACCCTCCAATGGTCGCAATCTCGGTGCAGAGGAAGCAGGGTGTTCGTAAGGACACTTCGCGAAACGCCATCGATACTGGAGCTTTCGTCGTTCATATCTCTGACGAATCGTACATCGACCAGATTAATCAAACCGCTGCTGCTTTAGCGCCGGATGAAAGCGAAGTTGCTTTAGCCGGACTTACACCCGTCGCGAGTGACAAGATTGATGTACCGGGCATCGCCGAAGCGAGCATACGAATGGAATGTGTCCTGGAGCAAGTCATAACGCTTGGCGGAACAGATGATGCTCCTGCAGCCGATTTAATAATCGGAAGAGTCGTACAGTTTCATATTGCTGAGTCCTTATATGAGAACGGTCATATTGACCCGAATGGACTTAAGCCAGTCAGTCGGCTGGCCGGCAACTCGTATGCGAAATTGGGCGAACAATTTGCGATGGATCGTCCCGTTTGAAACCATAATAGGTAAGCCCTCGTGTCCATTAATGGAAGACGAGGGCTTTTTCTATTTTTCTATCTACAAAAATGGAACTATCTGTAAAACTATTGCGTCTACTCTATGTATCTTTCGTTACCTTATATAGAAATAGGTGAATTATTATTGAAAGTATTTTCAGAGGAACGCAAATAGCCTTCATGTTGAAGCGGATAATTAAAGGGCTGGATACCATTATTTTGTTGCTGCTGCTCATCTTTATGATCATCAGTATTTTCTGCATCTATAGCGCGACACGAACAGTTCCAGACTTTTCGCAATCGTATATTAAAATGATGTATTTTTACGGTTTGGGGTTTGTGGTCCTATTTACGATGTTGTTTGTTAACTACAAACTCTTATTGCGGTTTTCGCCGCTGTACTATTTCATTGGGCTGGGACTGCTGGTCTTACTGTTTTTTAAAGGGGATACTCTCAACAATGCTCAGGGTTGGTTCACTCTTCCTGGTGGGCTCAAATTTCAGCCGGCAGAGCTCTGTAAGCTCATTTTAATCCTGTTTTTGTCGTATTTTCTGTCCAAAAGAGAAGTCGAGACCCTTAGTTTGTTCAAGGAAATACTGCCGATGGGCGTTATTACGTTCGTTCCTTTTCTCTTGGTTTTAATGCAGCCGGATCTCGGTAACTCTATCGGTTATCTTGTCATTTTTATTGTGGTCTGTTGGTTCGGCCATATCAACTACAAGCATGCTTTGATAGGCCTAGTCATTATCATAATCGTAAGCGGAAGCTCCCTCTACAGCTATATAAAATACCATGAGGAAGTAAAGCAATTCATGGCGTCTAAACATAAAGCGTATTGGTTGGATAGGGTTGATGCCGTCCTTTTGCCAGACCAAGCTTCTGAGAAAGCAACCTATCACATGAAACAATCGGTCAAAGCAATCGGATCAGGATCCTTAGAAGGAGATGGCTACCTACATGGAACCTCAGTCCAAAGCGGTCAAGTCCCATATACATATTCAGATTCCATATTCGTTGTAGTGGGGGAAGAATTTGGTTTTATAGGAGCATCTGCGTTGCTAATACTTTACTTTCTTCTCATTTATCGAATGATCACTATTGCACTAAACATCCGCAGCCAAACAGGCATATACATCATTGGTGGTATTACGGCTATGTTTCTGTTTCAAGTTTTCGAAAACATTGGGATGCTTATCGGTATCATGCCGATTACGGGGATAACCCTTCCCTTTATCAGCTATGGAGGCACCTCGCTGTTGATCAACATGATATCTATCGGTTTTGTTTTAAGTATAAAAATCTATGATGATATAGATGTAGAAGATATAATCATTCATTGATATTCAATTCTAAATCTCAAATAACGATAATTCAGCATAGGCCCATAATCACAAACTCAGTCATTCCAATCGCAAAAGCACCTGCGGTTTAGGAAAAAAGGGAAATCGGGAACCACCCTTTGGTGGCGTGGCCCCCAATCGTTGCTTGATGACTCAAAATAATGAATTCCAACCTCTCTAGCTCTCTTTGACAACCTCAGCTACAATTTCATAAGACCTCAAGCGAGCCTTGTGATCATAAATCTGGCCTGCGATGATCCACTCATCAGCTCCAGTTTGCTCCTGAAGCTTAGCAAGCTTATCGCGGACTGTGTCTTTACTGCCTACGATGGAGAAGCTTAAGGCCTTGTGAACGTAAGCTTTCTCTTGAGGACTCCACAAGGACTCCATGCTGTCGACAGGTGGGCTTAGCATGCCAGGACGGCCGCGCACGATATTCAGAAATTGCTGGTGCTGCGACGTCGCCAGATGTTGGGCTTCCTCATCGGTTGCGGCTGCAATAATGTTAACGCCAACCATCGCGTACGGCTTCTCAAGCGCACCCGAAGGGCGGAACTGACGGCGATACAGATCAAGAGCCGCCAGCAAATAATCCGGAGCGAAGTGGCTGGCGAAAGCGAAAGGAAGCCCCAGCTGACCAGCCAACTGGGCGCTGAAGTCACTCGATCCGAGCAGCCAGATCGGGATGTCTAGCCCTTCGCCCGGCACGGCGCGCACGCCCGGTACACCCTTACTCAGCGCCGGGTTGAGATAGCCGCGGAGCTCACTCAGCTGCTCCGGGAAGTCTTGGCCATCGCTGCCTAAGCCGCGGCGGAGCGCTCTTGCCGCAGCCTGATCGGAGCCAGGCGCACGTCCTAAACCAAGATCGATGCGTCCCGGGAACATCGATTCCAGTGTTCCAAACTGCTCGGCGATGACGAGCGGTGCGTGGTTAGGTAGCATAATGCCGCCGGAGCCTACGCGAATCTTTTCTGTAGCCATAGCGACATATCCGATGACGAGTGATGTGGCGGAGCTGGCAATACCCGGCATGTTATGATGTTCGGCGAGCCAATATCTATGGTAGCCCCACTTTTCAACGTGTCTGGCTAGATCAACGGAACGGTGAAATGAATCTCTTGGCGTACCGCCAACAATAACAGGAGCCAAGTCTAAAACGGATATAGGTATCATTGAATAGTCCTCCATTTTTTATATATACTACTATACCAGTATTAAGTAAGGCCCGTATAAATTGGCCAAGCTAGGAGTAGATACCTTCTGTAACGAGAAAGCAATGTTCATCATTTGTTCACTTAGACTTACCTATTTATCCACAGAAATTTCCTCATAAAGTAAACATAATTATTACATATATGGAAACAATTATTTAAGTAATGTTTGCGATAGGGAGAAATTATTGTATTTTTTGCAACATTTGAAGGGTATAACGTCGTTTTGTTCGCCTAATGTTGTATTACGTACAAAATCCTATTTACTTGGACCAAGAGGAGTATATTCAGTTTGAGAACCACCCTATGGGAAAATAAGGGTTAGGTTGCCATTCGAAGGATGATTTTTGGGCAGTGTAGAATAGTAAAAACATGGCCTAAAGCACGTATGACTTATATTGCATTTTACAAAAAGCGTTCTGGAACTTATGATGAGAGGGCAATGTAACATTTCTTCTCTTATAACGGGAACTTAATTGAATTCCCAACGTACTACATCAGGTGGCATAAATCAGTCCGGTACGAAACGGAGAGAAGGAGCTTTAATTAGAATGAGTCAACAAGACAAAGGTGGGTGGCGGTCTGACATCGCGCCTTACGAAAGACCACATATGAAGCACAGTGTGTGGCAAATCATCAATACATTAGGACCCTTTTTTATGCTTTGGTATTTCGCCTTCTTAAGTCTTTCGGTTTCTATCTGGCTTACGTTCGTGTTAGACATTATTGCAGCAGGATTCTTGATTCGAATCTTTATTATTTTCCACGATTGCTGCCACAAATCTTTTTTCAAAAATAAATTCGCAAATGAAATTGTTGGTACATTAACAGGCATTTTGACGTTTGTCCCTTATCATCAGTGGCGTCATACCCACTCCGTCCATCACGCATCCAGCGGTAATTTGGATCGTAGAGGTGTCGGCGATATCTGGACACTGACGGTTGACGAATATATGGCATCTTCTCCGGCTAGAAGACTATATTATCGGGTTTACAGAAATCCGATTGTGATGTTTATTGTCGGACCCATTTTCATCTTTTTGATTGATTACCGTTTTAACCGCAAACGCGCAGGAATGAAAGAACGTATGAATACGTACATCACGAACCTGGGCATCTTCGGGAGCATTGCACTGCTTTGTTGGGGTATGGGTTGGCAATCATTCCTCCTAGTCCAAGGTCCGATGTTTTTAATTTCAGGTATGGCTGGGATTTGGCTTTTCTACGTTCAGCACAACTATGAAGACTCGTACTATGAGAATGACGCAGAATGGGATTATATGAAGGCGGCTATGCATGGAAGTTCTTTCTACAAATTGCCTAGAATTCTGCACTGGATCACAGGTAATATCGGCTTTCACCATATTCATCATCTGAGCCCGCGAGTTCCTAACTACTATTTGGAAAAGGTTCATAACAAGAACGCTGAGCTTCGCAAAGTGCAGACAATTACATTGAAGACAAGCTTGGAATCCCTTAAATTCCGTATTTGGAACGAGGAAACGAAGAAGTTCATACAGTTCAAAGATCTCAAGCCTTTCAAGTCGAAAAGAATCATCGAGACGCTCAAAACTAAGGCGGAGTAATGCTTTAAGAAGAGTCGACGGCCTCAAGTAGCATGCTGCTTAGGTTGTCGGCTTTTTTTCTTTGATTCCATACTTGCAAAAAAGGAAGTACACACGTTATAATCATTCCATTACGACAAAAAGTGAACGGGTGTTTATTATATGCAGGTTTTAAAAGATGACGTAAAAAAGAGTATCCGCCAAGCGGCATTGTCCGAGTTCAAGAAACATGGGTATATGAAAGCCTCCATACGGCATATTGCAGACGCTGCGGGTATTACACCAGGCAATATTTATCGGTATTTTAAAAACAAAGAAGACCTATTCTATGAACTGATTCAACCCGTCTATGAGCAGCTTGCTTCTTACACCCTAGAGATCAAGAATGAGGTTGATTTCAAATTGTGCAAGGAAACTGCCGATCATCTCGTTATTTTGCGTAAAATTGATGCGACGATTTTGCAGCTTTTCAAGCAATCGAGTGTTGAGCTGACTATTCTTCTTAATCTGAGTGAAGGCTCACGCTACGAATCGGTGAAACAGGAACTCATTACGCTGGTGTATCAAATTTTGGAAAACGTATTCGTCACCACGAAGGAAACTCCGACCCCGCTCGAAGTGAATGAGCAGCAATCTGCACGGATGCTAGCTGTTACGCTTATTGAGGGGATGAGCCTTATTCTGCGTGATTATGAGGATGGCGATACGATTAAGGTGCTGGTTGATGAGCTGTTGTACCTGTATTCTGCGGGTATTTCAGAAAAAATAAAGCTTCAAGGACAGTGCTAAAATTTTTTTGAGTCAAAAATGAACGCTTGTTTACTAACGATTTGTAAATCGGAGGAGGAATTAGAGAGATGAAACAAATTATTAAATGGCGTTGGACGATTGTCGCCTTGTGGCTGGTAGCCACCGTAGTTCTCACGGTTTTTCAACCCGATGTGAATGCTATTTTAGGGCTCAGGGGCCAAGATCCGCTGCCAAAGGACAGTCCGTCCAAGGTGGCTACATCAATTTTGAATAAAATGAATGGGGTTGAGGGGACTAGCGATATCATCGTGTTCCACAACCCGAATAAACTGTCAGACGCCGACATGAAGCAGATTGAGTCAGGTATTACGAGTATGAAGAGCCATCAAGCGGAGCTTGGGTTCGATCAATTGCTTGATCCTTTCTCACTGCCTGACGCTAAGTCCTCGCTTATTTCTGAGGATCAGACGACATTAATGGCGAGCTTTAGTTTGGATAAAAGAGGACGTCATGTCGATGAGATTCAACAAGAGTTTGAGGCTGTTTTGAAAGATGTGAACGTGGATTACTACCTCTCAGGTGAGGATTTCATTCAGAACGATTACATCAAAGCATCCGAATCTGGAGTGGCAAAAAGTGCGGCTCTAACGGTGATTTTCATCCTAGCGGTGCTGGTCATTATGTTCCGTTCCGTTGTTATTCCGATTGTCTCGCTGCTTGCTGTGGGTATTTCCTACTTGTGCTCCATGGGGATTGCCGCGCAGCTTATTGATAAGTTTGAGTTTCCAGTGACAAGTGTCACGGAGATGCTGTTAATTTTGATTCTTTTCGGCATTGGAACTGACTATAACATCCTGTTGTTCAATCGGTTTAAAGAAGAGTTATCCCACGGTCTGTCCGTGGATGAAGCGATTATTGTGACATATAAAACGGCTGGGAAAACAATTTTTTACAGTATTTTGACCGTATTTATTGCTTTCGCGAGCTTGACCTTCTCGGACTTTGGTATTTATAAATCAGGCAATGTGGTCGCTATTGGTACCGCGGTGCTCTTGCTTGAAATTATGACGGTGACTCCTTTCCTCATGAAAGTACTGGGCAGTAAGCTGTATTGGCCTTCCAAGGGTGCAACCGGGCATAAAGAAAGTAAATTTTGGGCTAGCTTAACGGCTATT
This sequence comes from Paenibacillus germinis, assembly GCF_013141785.1. Lineage (NCBI taxonomy): Bacteria > Bacillati > Bacillota > Bacilli > Caryophanales > Paenibacillaceae > Paenibacillus > Paenibacillus germinis. The sequence goes on along the minus strand of NZ_WHOC01000141.1, from coordinate 15,958 downwards.
GCGGTGAAAAGACCGGTGATCACAACGCTGCTTATTCTGATTGTGATGATTCCGATTGCCCTTTCCAACCATCAGAAATTGTCTTTTGACCAGTTGAAAGAGTTAGGGAATGACCATGAATCCACCAAAGGATTCAGCCTTGTAGCGGATCATTTTAGCCGAGGTCAAGCGCTGCCGACTATGGTCGTAATAGAGAATGATAAAGCCATTGATAATAATGACGGATTAGCTGCAATTGATAAGCTAACGGACAAATTGAAGAGTGTTCCGGGCGTGGATAAGGTGTCGAGTGTGACACAGCCGCAGTCGAAGCCAATTGATAGCTTCTATATTTCGACCCAAACGTCGACCGTCGCAGAAGGAATTACGGCTTCGCAGAAAGGCGTTAATCAAATAAAAGATGGTTTGAATTTGATGCAGAGCAAACTGGTCAGTCCAGATTTGTCCGGCACCGACCAGTTAGTTGACGGAACGGGAAAAGTTCAGGATGGCTACAGCCAGATTACAGTTGCGCTGGGGCAAGTATCGAAGGGTATTGCACAGGGTGCCGACGGAGCTGGGGAGCTAAGCGCGGGCATTGCGAGCTTAAAGGATGGCATGACCCAAGTCGAGGCTAATACGTCGAAGATTAGCAGCGGGCTTACGCAGCTGCAGCAGGGTTACAGTGCCTTAGCTGACGGCTATAGTCAGATTGAAGGGAAGCTTCCTGGCATTCAGCAGGGGCTGACTGGGATGAATGGGCTTATCGGCGGGCTAGGTGAAAAGTACAGCCAATTGTCTAAAGATAGCGACTACATCAAGCTGAAGCAGACGGGGGAGGGTCTAGCGTCCGGCCTTGCCCAGCTGAACGGCGGGCTGAAGGAGCTTGGCGCGAATGCCGCCAAGTTGAATGGCTCTTTCGCTGAGGCTGCTGCGGGACTTACGCAGATTAACGGTGCGCAGGCGCAGCTTGCTGCGGGATTGGCTTCATTGCAGAGCGGCTCAGAGGCGCTTGCGAAAGGGCTGAAGCAAGGCAGCGCGGGCAGCCAAGAGATCGCCGCGAACATGGCGAAGCTGAATGACGCGCTGGGAAGCGTCAAGGACGGGCAGCAGAAGCTGAACGAGGGCTTGTCGGGCTTGGTTGGCGGTATGGGCCAACTGAAGGACGGCCTCGGCCAAAGCGGCAACGGACTGGGCGATGTGTCCGAAGGGCTCGGCAAAACGAGCCAATTCCTGACGCAGTTGAACAGCTCGAAGACGTTCTTCATACCGAAAGAAGCGCTTGCGAGCGCGGATTTCGGCAAATCGTTGGACAGCTTCATGTCCAAGGATCGCAAGAGTACAAAACTCATCGTCATTCTGAAGGATGATCCGTACTCTTCAGCGGCTATGGACACCATTGAGGAGATTAACGCCGAGTTAGCGTCTAGTTTGAAAGGTACAGTGCTGGAGAAAGCGAAAGTTGGTGCCGCGGGACCAAGCTCCACGACCTACGACACGAACAAAGCACAACTAAAATCGTTCAACAGCACGGCGATCATCGTGATTATTGGCGTATTTATTGTCCTGTTGTTCGTGATACGCTCCTTCTGGCCAGCGGTCTATATCATCGTGTCCCTAGTTATTTCCTACTATGTGGCTATGACCGCTACCAATATCGTTACAGATAAAATCATTGGTGCAGACGGTGTTTCGTCTTTCGTACCGTTCTTCTCCTTCATCATCATCATCGCAGTCGGTGTCGACTACAGCATCTTCCTGATGATGCGATATAAAGAGCTGGGCGAATTATCGCCGTCAAAAGCGATTGTTCAGGCCGCTAAGCACATCGGCGGCGTGGTGATCTCGGCTATGGTCATCCTCGGCGGTACCTTCGCGACGTTGGTTCCATCAGGTCTAGTTCTGCTGATTGAGCTAGCCGTTGCCGTGATCGTTGGGCTCGTTGTACTTTGCTTTATTTTGCTGCCGATGCTGCTGCCGGCTTTGCTAGCTATGCCTGAGGCACTGCGGATGAAGCGCAAGTCAGCGGCTAGGCAAGTGTCCACGGAGAGTAGAACCGCGTGAGCATGAAGTCCATTGATTAGGCGCCTCCCACATTTGTGGGTGGCGTTTTTTTTTTTTTTTTGTATGGAGCAGCAGCCCGACTGTAGCGATGAAAAACCGTCTTACGAGCGGGGGAATTCACATAAAGGCCGAGTAGATGTAAGTATAACGATGAAAATCATCGTTAAAGTGATGGTGTTGAGGAGTAGCCCGACTTTAGTGATGAAAAACACGCTTACGAGCAGGAAAATTCACATAAAGGCAGAGTAGATGGGAGTATAACGATGAAAATCATCGTTAAAGTGATGGTGGTTGAGCAGTAGCCGGAATTTAGCGATGAAAAACATTCTTACGAGCAGGAAAATTCACATAAAGGCAAAGTAGATGAAAGTATAACGATGAAAATCATCGTTAAAGTGATGGTGTTGAGCAGTAGCCCGACTGTAGCGATGAAAACATTCTTACGAGCAGAAAAATTCACTTAAGAACCAATAGAATGAATGGGGGTGTTGACGTGTTTGGGAGTTTGAGGATGGTTGATGCAGGCCTGGCAGAGCTTGAAAACCACATTACATGTATTTTGTGCTTCAAAATTATGCGTTGAATGTTTGTTGGAGGGTTTTATATACAAAATGTGCAGCTAATTTCTCATAAAAGTGTTTTAACTCATGATTTCTTGGGAATTTGATGTAGGAAACGCAGCTAATTCATAGGAAATGCATAGCTGAAGCAATATTAGCTGCATGTTTTACATCAAAAGGAGTGCGATAGCTATGTCGCGCTCCATCGAATACCTTCGCGCACCCCCCGCACCACGGCACTTCCCCCACCTAAAAAAAACACAAGTGAGTGAAAAGACAATCCATTGTTGCAAGCGCTTTAGCAAGGTACGATGTAGGTATAACATCAGCGAAGAATAGTGAGGGGGGCCAAGAATGGCGGTCAACGCACAAGCGGTTAAAAAGATGAATCAGCGCTCGCAGGTACGTAAAGGTAGATCCTTTCTGCGAACGTTCTGGAAGTATAAGGCGTTGTATTTAATATCGCTGCCGGGGATTTTGTATTTTATTGTTTTCAAGTATGTACCCTTGTTAGGTTCAGTCATTGCTTTTCAAGATTACAACATTTTTGAAGGCTTCACGGGGAGTGAATGGGTTGGGTTCGAGCATTTCACTCGGATGTTTGCCCATTACGACTTCCTCAAGATTTTGAAGAATACGATTCTGATCGGCATTTACGATTTGGTACTGGCTTTTCCGGCGCCAATCATACTCGCCTTGCTGCTTAATGAGCTGCGCGTTGTAGTGTACAAGCGGTTACTTCAAACCGTTGTTTACATGCCTCACTTCTTATCGTGGGTTATTGTGAGCGGGATTGCGATCGGTATTCTTTCTCCTTCAACGGGGGCTTTGAACCATCTCATCACTTGGCTAGGTTTCGAGCCGATTTATTTCATGGGTGAAGAGTCATGGATTCGTACAGTGCTCATTTCTTCGGGTATTTGGCGTGATTCCGGCTACGGTACGATCATTTATTTGGCTGCACTGGCAGGGATTAATCCAGATTTATATGAAGCTTCTGAGGTGGATGGCGCGAACCGTTGGAGACAAACGATTTCAATTACGCTCCCGTCGCTTCTACCAACCATTATGATTTTGTTCCTCCTTCATATCGGTAAATTCTTAGATTTTGGCTTCGAACGTGTTTACGTGTTCCTGAACCCGCTGAATAAGGAAAATGGTGAAATTTTAGATACGTATATTTACACTGCAGGGTTGTTAGGTCAACAGTTTAGCTATACAACGGCAATCGGACTTTTCAAAGCATTAGTTGGTGTGATTTTTATTGTTACTGGCAATATTTTAAGCAAAAAAACAACGGGTGAAAGCTTGTACTAAGACGGAGGTGAACGCTTTATGAATCGCAAGCCGACAGCCGGCTGGCAAGTTTTTAACATCTTTAATGTGCTATTTCTGACTCTTCTATCGCTAGCGATGCTCCTGCCGTTCTTAAACGTGCTGGCCCAATCGTTCAGTTCTTCGGAAGCCATCGTGAATGGGAAGGTATTATTCCTGCCTGTTCAATTTACATCGATTAACTATCAATATGTGTTTAGCGATGCGGCGATCTGGCGTTCTTTCGGAGTGACCGTGTATATTACAGTAGTGGGTACCTTGATCAATCTGATCGCCACGGCGTCACTAGCGTATCCGGTGTCTCGACCAGAGTATGCTGGCCGTAACGTTGTCGTTATTATGGTTCTCATTACGATGGTTTTTACAGCTCCACTGATTCCAAACTTTATTTTGATGAAAAATTTACACCTGACGAATTCGCTTTGGGCTTTATTGCTTCCAGGTGCGATCAGTGCCTTCAATTTTTTCATTATGCGGTCCTTTTTCTTGCAAATTCCGAGTGAGCTGATTGATTCCGGACGTATCGATGGCTGCTCCGAGCTTCGCATGATCTGGAATATCATTCTGCCTTTGTCCAAACCGGTAATGGCCTCTCTGGGGATCTTCTATGCGGTGGGTCACTGGAATACGTACCAAAGTGCACTGTACTATATTAACAAGCCTGCCTTATGGCCGCTTCAGGTAAAGCTTCGTCAATTAATCGTGTCTGAGGATATCAGTATTGATCCGAACGCTTCCCAATTCAGCGGACTTGCTCATATGGATCCGGAAGGCATCAAGATGGCGACCATTATTATTGCGACGATCCCCATTATTCTTATCTATCCGTTCTTGCAGCGTCATTTTGTCAAAGGAATGATGGTTGGTTCGGTAAAAACTTAAGGAAATCGTACTGCATGAAATCAACAATTTCTGCAGCATTCTAAAAAAAAGACAAATCGAACTAAAGACATTCCATATCGGCAATTTGTAAACGCTTTTACAATGAAGGTGTGAAACCGTTCATATCTGAGTGAAATGAAAAGAGGGGTAGAAATGAAAAAATGGATTCCCACCACGATGGCAGCCGTGATGATGGCCAGTTTGCTGGTTGCTTGCTCTTCTAAAACCGCTGAACAACCGGCGTCTAGCGCGGCGGCTGGCACGTCAAACGCGAAGCCTGCTGAAAAAACGAAATTCTCCATCTCCTTGCGTACACTCGCATTCGGACATGTAGAGAAGTCGCCTGATATTAATCAAGACAAATGGGTGAAAAAGTTAGAAGAGATGACGAACTCCGATATGAATATCGTACTTGTTCCTCACAAAGAATATGATCAAAAAATGATTCAGATGTTTGCAACCAATGATATTCCTGACGTTGTACAGGGCAGTGGTGGTGTGAACGGTAAAGAAATGGCTGGTTCCGTGAAAGCGGGTGTGTTCACGCCTCTTGATGAATTGCTGAAGAAGTATGGACCGAATCTGCTTAAAAAAGTGCCGAAAGACGCTTGGGATAACGTAACTTATCAAGGTAAAATTTTCGCCATTCCGGAATACTTGTCCAACCCGTCCCGTCGCTCTATCTTCGTTCGTAAAGATTTGCTTGATAAAGCAGGCCTAGGGGTTCCTAAAACGGTTGACGAGTACATGGCCGTACTTCGCAAGTTCAAAGAAATGGGCGTTGAGAACCCGTATATGGGTCGTGAAAACTTCAAGTACGCAGACTCCTTCTTCGGTGCTTATGACGTATTTCCTTACTTATCCATGTTCGAGAAATCAGGCGATCAAGTTCTGCCTAAGTTCTTCGACACAGAGAATATGACGAAAGCGCTGCAAACGTACAAAACGATGTTTGATGAAGGCTTGATCAATAAAGAGTTCGCAACGATCAACGCTACAGTGTTTAAAAACACCATCCTTGCGGGTAAAGCAGGTATGTGGTCCATGAACGCGAATGAATTGCTGCAATGGGAAACACAGCTGAAAACAACGGTTCCAACGGGCGATATCGAGATCATCGCATCTCCGACAGGACCAGATGGCAAAGGCGGCCACTACTTGTACGGACCTGCGCCGCGTGCTTACTTCATCAATAAGAATGCTAAAAATGCTGCGCAAATTATCCAGTTCTTCGATTGGATGATGTCGGATGAAGCAGAGAAATACTTCACTTTCGGTATTGAAGGTGACACGTACAAAACGGTGGATGGCAAAATCGACTACAAAGCTCCAACAGATACAGCGGGTGTCGATGAAGAGCGTTACCGTCAATCCTTCTTGTGGCTTGTCCAAGATACGACTTATAATAAAGGGACACTTAGCTTGACAGAAGAAGGTAAGAAATTAATGAATGTCTACGATACAACGTTAAAAAATGAAGGGCGCGACGGTATCAGTTTCGAGCCACGTCTTGAATCATTAATGAAAAATCCTGACATTTCGCCGCTTTCCGACCAAGCACCTCCAGTCATTCTCCAGCACATGGTGAAGATGGTGTACGGCAAAGAGCCGATCTCCGATTGGCCGAAAGTATTGGAAGAGTGGAAATCCAAAGGCGGTAACGAAGTAATCAAGGAAGCAACAGAGAAATTCAATAGTAAAGATTCCGGTACGACCGTGTCGATGCCGCGTAAATAAGCTCATCTGCTGAGCATGACCGCCTCCTCACGTGCCCACCAGCACGTGGGGAGCGTGCATTTCATAAGGGTTTGAAAGGAGCATTCCTCATGTACCGCATACTCATTGTCGATGACGAACCGATGATACGCAAAGGCTTACAGAAACTCGTTGAACAATCGGAGCTCCCCATCGAAAGCCTGCGAACGGCTGAGAATGGCGTTGTCGCGCTGCAGCGGATTCAAGAGGAACGACCTGACTTCCTGTTCACCGATATTCGGATGCCTAAGATGGACGGGCTGGAATTATGTGCTCGTGTTGCAGAAATGGATGCGGACATACAAGTCGTGGTCATTTCCGGCTATGGTGATTTCGAATATGCACAGAAATGCCTGTCTTACGGGGTGAAAGAGTATTTACTGAAGCCCGTTAATATTAAGGGATTTCAGCATGTGTTAGAGAAGCTAATACGTAACCAAAGTAAAGTAAGCTCCGAATCCTTCGTTGCTGTGACGAAGTTGGAGCAGTGGGCTGGCCGCATGGAGCAAGCCGTGTGGATGCTGCAGCAGGCGGAATTAGACTGTGTCGTTGAGGAAATTCAAGCGGAGCTGAAGGCCAATAAGCTCAAGCTCAACCGGGTTAGCGATATTTTGCAAGAGATCCACACCCTCCTGCACCAAAGGTTAAATGTGAGGGATGTATATTTTATGCAGGGTGAGCTTGATTTAACCGGTGCTGTGAGCGAAGAGGAAGCGTGGCTTCGTTTCACGACCGCAATCAGTGGGTATCTGGATGAGCTTCGAATCAAACGTAAAGGCAAGCTTAAGGACCCTGTTGAGGAAGCCAAGCACTATATAGAGACGCATCTCGCTGAGGAAGTATCTTTGGAAGAGGTGGCTGACTTTATCGGGCTTAATCCTTCTTATTTCAGCCAACTGTTTAAGCAAAGTACGGCAGAAACGTTCGTGCAGTACCGCACGCGCAGACGCATGGAGAAGGCGAAGAAGCTGCTCCAACAGCCGCAGTGGCGAATTACCGATATCTCGGGTGAGGTCGGTTACGCCGATCATCCCCATTTTACAAAAACATTTAAGAAATACGAAGGCTGCCTTCCTTCTGAATATCGACAACAAATGGGTATCCGTTCATGAAAAGAAAGACGCTGTCAGGTCAAATTTATACGTACTTTCTCATTGTGATCGTGCTGTCTCTTTTGTCCGTAGGCGCTGTATCCTATTGGCAATCATCACGGGCGTTAGACGACCAAGTGAAGCAGTATATGGAGCAAATGGTCGATAGTGCGAACTATCAGACGGATAGTTACTTGCAGGCTTACGAGCTGCTTAGCAATGCCTTTTCGTCCAACTCCGATGTGCGGGCTTTCATGGAAATTAAGCCAGATGACGCGTATGAGTATTATGTGTATTCGGATAAAATCAAGAAATTTTCGGAATCTTCCGTTCAGTCCGTTGTCACCTTGTACAAACAGTTGAACATGATTTATGTCGTCGGTCAGCATGGGCGTTCTTTCATTTATGAAAACCAAAATCTGCTGAACTTCGATCCCGTGCTCGTACAAGAACAATTCGATAACCTGATGAAAATTGCGGGTGACGGCAAAATTGCGCTGCTGAATATGAGCATACGTCCAATTGATCAAGGAACTGTCGTGACGATGGCTCGTAAAGTCAGAGGACCTTCTTATGGCGATGAGAATCGCGGGGTTGTTGCCATTGAAATCAAATTAGCGGAATTGGCGAAAACGTGGGATCGTGTCAGCTTGGGTAAAGAAGGCTTTTTCTTTATCGTCGATGATACCGGGAACTATATTTACCCGCCTTCCATGGGGCAGCGTAAGCCAAAAGATGAACTAGCATCGCTCGTTTTGGCGAGCGGCAATCAGACATTCCTCCATAAATACAATGGGGAAGAACGTATGTTTGTATCGAGGAAATCCGGTTACTCCGATTGGAATCTTGTCGCATCGATGCCAGTTGAAGAGCTGCGCCGCCCAGCCGATACGATTCGAACGACGACCATCATCGTTGGTCTGGTTACATTGGCTATCGCATTATGGCTAGCATACCGTTTCGGCAGGTCTATTATTGCCCCCATACGAGGGCTGAAAGACAGCATGCGGGAAACAGAAAAAGGAAACTGGCAGTACATCGACGAGATTGGTCGAACGGATGAGATCGGTGGACTTATTCACAGCTACAATCTAATGGTGACGCGTCTTTCCGATATGATCGAACGGGTGTATGAAGCCGAGCTGCTGCAGCAAAAGAACCAGCTTGAGCTAGGTGAGACGAAGCTTGAACGGCAGCGGGCAGAATTTCAGTCTTTGCAGCTGCAGATCAATCCACATTTTTTATATAACACGTTGGAAACGATCAATTGTTATGCAATAGTTCAGGATTCCAGTGAAATTACAGAGATGGTAGAAGCAATGGCTTTCATGCTCCGCTACTCGGTGCAGACGAATTTAGAAGAAATTACAGTAGCGAATGAACTTAATCATGTGCGCAATTATATGATTGTTTTGCAGCACAGGACGGGAAAAGAGTTTGAAATTGATGTCGCGATCCCGCCAGGATTGCTGTTGGAGAAGATGGTTCGGCTGACTCTGCAGCCGCTCATCGAAAATATTTTTCAGCACGCATTCCCGGATGGTGTGGAACCACATCATTTCATACGAATCGATGCCCGCAAAGAAGGCGGATTATTCCAAGTGTTCATCGAGGACAATGGCACAGGCATCCAGCCGGAGAGGCTCGCCGAGCTGCGCACGAAGCTGGAGGAAAACCGTTTGGCAGAACCGGAAGAGACAGGCGAATCACAGGGGGGCGGCATTGGACTAATGAACGTCCACCGACGGATTCAGATGGTGTTCGGCGAGGCCTACGGCTTGTCTATTGATAGTGAGTGGGGACGAGGGACCCGTTTAACGATGACAATGCCGGAGACGGTGAGGCCTCGGTTGCGTGGGTGAGGTGGCGTTTCGTCCTTGGGAGACGGACTTTCGCTAGTTAGACCACTTCCTCTAGTAAACAATATCCTCTAGTTAAACCACACCCTTTAACTGGCCTTCTACTTCCCTCTACTTTGAGTTAAGGATGTTTTGTAGCGTTAAATGGGAAGGTTTCTGCGTGAGGCATCGTTTAGCGATGAAAAACATCGTTTCAGGTGGTAGAAAGAAAGGGAATGGTCATTTCCCTCCGCGTTAAGGATGTTTTATATCGTTAAGTGAGCAGATTTCCGCTTGAGTCATTATTTAGCGATGAAAAACATCGTCTCAGGAGTAAAAAGGACGGGAATGGTCGTTTCCCACCGCGTTAAGCGTGTTTTATATCATTAAGTGGGTAGATTTCCGCTTGAGTCATTATTTAGCGATGAAAAACATCGTCTCAGGCGGTATCTACAAGAGTGATCTAATTTTTTTTTATACACATACATGGGAGGAATTCAAATGAAAATCGATTTAACGGGGAAAATTGCACTGGTGACGGGATCTAATGCGGGAATTGGACGCGCAATTGCACTAGCTTTGGCTAGCAATGGGGCGAAGGTTGGCGTGAACTGCTTGAATAACGTTGCACAAGGGCAGGAAGTTGTAGCAGCCATTCAAGCGGCAGGCGGCGAGGCCGTATTGGTACAGGCGGATGTGACGAATTTGGAGCAAATCGACAGACTCGTGAGTGAAGTTGAGCAAGCTTTGGGTGGGACGATTGATATTCTCGTGAACAATGCAGGCCATCTCGTTCAGCGTGTGGCGAATTCTGAAATGTTCGAAGAGATGTACAACCGAATTATGGATGTAAATTTAAAGAGTGCCGTGTTCATGTCCAAAAGAGTGCTTGCCGGCATGAAAGCGAAGGGCTACGGCCGTATCGTGAATATGACATCGGTTGCTGCGCATAACGGCGGCGGACCTGGTTCCAGCATATATGCAGCTAGTAAAGCAGCTGTACAAACATTCTCCAAGGGATTAGCAAAGGAAGTAGCGGCAAGTGGAATTACCGTCAACAACGTATCCCCTGGCTTTATCGGCAATACGATGTTCCATGCGACATTCACAACGGACACTGCACGCCAAGCAACTGTAAATGGCATTCCGCTGCAGCGTGAAGGAACACCGGATGATGTAGCAGGCGCAGTTCTTTACCTTGTTTCCGATCTAGCTGCCTACGTAACAGGTGAAACGATCGAAATCAACGGCGGGATGATGATGCGATGAGTACCGCGCTGAGGCTAGGCGAAAAGCTGGAAAAACTGACTTGGACAGGCCGTACAGCACACATATTGAAAGAGGAAATTGATAGGCTGCAGCAAGCGGGCAGCCTTTCCATTCCTAAGGAACCTGGGGGTTGGTGGCACCAGTATGTCTGTCCACACCATCACACCGAACTGATGTTCGATCCGATGCAAGTGGATGCGTCCGAATTTCTATGTCCGCACGGATGCAAAATCGAGGGAGAAGCTTACCGAGGCGCTTGGCTCGTGTTCAAGCACCAATCACTTGCGCGGGTGGCTTTGCAGTCAGCGGCCGTTTATGCAGCGCTGGGGGAAAAGTCGTACGCGCAGATTAGTAAAAGGCTGCTCGTAGAGTACGCTGAGCAGTTCCCGCTCTACCCCGTGCATCCGGAAGCTCAGAGCTGGATGCTGAAGGGGCGGGCTTTTCACCAGGCGCTGACCGAGGCGATCTGGTCCACGACCTTGATTCGAGCTTACTTATTACTGCGCGATGAGGGTGTTGTTTTCGAGGCGAAGGAGCAGGCGGCGATTGACGCCTTCCTGGGTTTGCTCGCGGGTAGTATGGAAGAATACCGGCACATCCTGATTCATGAGCGGAACAACGCGGAGAACAACTACACCGCTTGGCTGAACGCGTCATTATCTTGTGTTTATGCCGCTCGCGGAGAACAAGCGGCGCTGGAAGCGCTCATTGAAGGCCAAGGTGGCTTCAAGCATCACTTATCGATCGGCGTGAAAGCCGATCAGCTGGAGTTCGAGGGAAGCACGTATTACCACGTATTCGTGCTTCGGGCGTACTTAATCTCTGCGGAGATGGCGCAGCGATTCGGTATCGATCTCTACGCCACGACCGGCGCAGATGGTCAATCCATGCGCGGCATGCTCGAGGCGCTAACCGATCTGGCCGACGACCAGGGCGCGCTGCCCGCCCTGCATGACGGGCCGCTGGCGCGGGACCCTTACGCCCGCGAGATCGCCGAGATCGCTGAGCAGGGGCTCGCGATCTACGGCATCGCCGGGCTTGCGCCGGTCCTGCGCGAAGCGTACCGGCAGCTAGGCGCAGCCGGCGGCGAGCAGCTCGAGGCGCTGCTCTACGGCGCTGGCGAGGCCGCTGACCGCGCGCCTGCCCTAGAGCCGCGTGGGTCGCGGCTCTGGCCGGACGCCGGCTTCGTCATCGGCCGCGCAGCCGGGAACCCGCTGTCGTTCCTCGCCGATTTCGGCGAGCACGGCGGGTCCCACGGCCATTACGACAAGCTGCATCTGACGTTGATGCACACCGACCAAACCCTGACGCCCGATTTCGGGATGGTGCCTTACGGCTCGCCCATGCGGAAATCGTGGTTTGCCGAAACCGCCAGCCACAACACCGTGTCGCTGGATGGCCGATCCCAAGCGCCGCATGAAGGGCGCTGCCTCCGCTATGAGGCCAACGATTCGACCGTGTACGCTTGGCTTCAGTCAATAGAAGCCTACGAAGGGTGCACCTTGAATCGTCATTTGCTGCTTACCGGCGAGTGGTTGCTCGATTGGTTCCAAGTCGAGCTCGCAGGCGAAGAGCCGAAGAGCATCGAGTGGTGGATGCATCCGGCTGTTCAAACGCATTCGGAGCAGTCGCTCAGCCGAGATGAAGTTTACAAACTTCTCATTGAACAGAAGGATGCTGCTTCCAATGCCATCACTGTCACTGAGCAGGATCTACCGATCATCGGCCAGTTCGTGCCTAGCGATTCAATCGACGCAAGCGGTTCAGCTCAATTGAACGTATCCTATGCCCTTTGCTCTGATCCTAACGGCTCCGCTGCGACCGTGTTCCATACGGCGCTTGTGCAGCCGGGCGATGAGCTTCTCGCTGTACAGACACCGGGCGACTCCGTTGATCCGAGTCAGTCGCTTACAGCGATGCTTCACCGTCGCAATGACCGTAAGGCTGACTTTATTCATGTGTATCGTGCTGGCAGCTGTGCTGAACTCACTCACATTTCCGCACAGGAAATTGCCATTTCAGTCCTGGGACAAACGAACAGCTCAAAACACATTCAATTAACAGCTGATAGAGGCTTGCTTATTATATAATTTTCAAAATAGAGAACCCACCCGGGAGGAGAATGGATATGACTTCACTGTCACCATTATACGAACCGCAGAGCGGCGTTTTAACTGTACAATACGAACCGAATGAGTTGACCGCACTGCTGGAAAACCCACCTCGTTTCACTTGGATTCCTGCACAATTGGAGCATGATCGCTATGTACTGCAAATCTCGCATTCTGAGGCCTTCTCTCAGGCTGACACACAAACGATAAAGCCGATTCCATATAACTTATATACACCGGATGATGCGCTAACCCCAGGTACATATTTCTGGCGGTACGCCCTTCTCCAGGAAGATGGTTCCCAAACCGTCTGGAGCCTCGTTCGGCGCTTCGAGGTGCCAGCCGATTTACCGGAGACGCCACTGCCTAGCAGAGAACGCAGATATGCGGAAGCATCTTCCCAGCACCCTAGATTGTGGCTGCAATCCTCTGAGCTTGATGACTTCCGCAGTAGGCTAGCAACAGATCCGGCTTATTGCGGGTTTGATATCTTTTACGAGAAATCCGTTAAACCTTGGATCGAGCGTGAGCTGATTGCAGAGCCGCTGCCGTACCCAGGCAATAAGCGGGTAGCTAAGCTATGGCGCCAAATGTACATGGATACCCAAGAAGCGCTCTATGCGGTTCGCCATCTCGTGGTGGCCGGTACGATTTTGAATGACGAAATGCTGCTAGATCGCGCAAAAACGTGGCTGCTCCATCTATGCAGCTGGGACGTGAACGGTACAACAAGCCGTGACTACAACGACGAAGCTTCATTCCGAATGGCTGGAGCTATCGCATGGGGCTATGACTGGCTTCATGCCCAGCTAACAGAGGATGAGCGGAAGCGGGTACGGCAAGTTCTGCTCGCCCGTACGCATCAAATCTCCCAGCATGTTATTGAGCATTCCAAGATCCATCATGTGCCGTTCGACAGTCATGCGGTGCGTTCGCTATCCAGTGTATTGGTTCCTTGCTGCATCGCTCTCTTGAATGAGGAGCCGGAAGTGCGCGAATGGCTTGATTATACACTCGAGTACTATGCGTGCTTATATTCTCCTTGGGGCGGACCGGACGGAGGCTGGGCGGAAGGTCCGATGTATTGGACGACCGGGATGGCTTTTGTTACGGAAGCGATGAATTTGCTGAAGAAATATACCGGTATTAACTTCTATAAAAGACCGTTTTTCACGAAAACAGGCGATTTCCCGCTATACGCATTCAGCCCGGATACCCTTCGCGCAAGCTTTGGTGACCAATCGACCCTTGGCGATCCGGTTAGCTTGAAAACTGGCTTTAACATCCGTCAGTTCGCCGGTGTGACTGGTAACGGTCTGTACCAGTGGTATTTTGAACGGGTACGTGAAACGGATACCGATTCGGAAATGAAATTTTACAATTATGGTTGGTGGGATTTCCGTTTCGACGAAATGGTCTACCGTCATGATTATCCGCAAGTGGAAGCTATCGCCCCAACAGATGCGAATATCGAGCCGGTCAAATGGTTCCGCGACATCGGCTGGGTGGCATTCCACTCGCAAATGGCCGATCCAGAGCGCCATATCATGCTGCTGACGAAGAGCAGCAAATACGGCTCCGTCAGCCACAGTCATGGCGACCAGAACGGCTTCCTGCTGCATGCTTACGGGGAACCGCTTGCCATTGAAAGCGGTTATTACGTAGCATTCAGCAGCACGATGCACATGAACTGGCGCAGGCAGACGCGCTCGACGAACAATATTTTGATTGACGGTTTGGGCCAATACGCCGAGAAGAATAAAGTGCTGAACATGGCGGCTAATGGGTTCGTCGAAGTTGCCGAGCAGCGCAAAGGCTACGGTTATTCCCGTAGTAACGCAACCGCAGCATACAAAGAGTACGTTCCATATTTGGAGCGTTATGTGCGCGAGCTTTACTTCTTCGGAACGTATGTTGTTATCGTCGACCATATCGACCTGTCGCAGGCAGGCTCTGTTGACTGGCTATTCCAAACGCTGTATGAAATGAAGCTGAATGGACAGACTTTCAAAGTCCAGGGCCGCAAGGCGGATATGGACGGGCGTTTCGTCTATTGCTCATCCGGTGAGCTGGAACTGACGCAGCATCAAGGCTTTACGGATGTGGATACAGCCGAAATCGAGGGACTGCCGCTGCACTGGCATCTCAAAGCAACAACCAAGCCGGCGCGCAGCCACCGCATGGCAACCCTCCTAGTGCCGATCAAGCATGGCGAGCCGAAATACGTGTCCTATTTCATGGATGATCAGGGCTTCGACACGCATATTTATTTCACCGAAGACGGTGTAACGCATAGAGTCGAGGTTCCGAAGGCTTACTAGATTTTTACAAGCGGCACTCATAATTTAACTACAAAGATCGATCTCTTATTCGCTGAACTAGCGAGAGGGGTTGATCTTTTTTTCGTATAGGAAGCTATTTGTTTTATATAGAAAATGATTGTTATTGTATGGGTAGCTATAGGTTCTAGGAGTGTGAATAAGTGTCTATTCAGCTGGAAAGGGAGGATGCTTTTGTTTTTTGCGGAGTAAGCGGATAAGGGAGAGGTTAGTCGGATTTAGGTAGGGATTCGAAAGAGGGGAAAGATTTGAGTTGTAACTAGAGGATTTGAAATTGATGAGATAGCTGAAAGTAATCGAGATGGGGATAGGAGATAGGAGGAGATAAGGCATAAGAAATAAGAAATAAGTAAAAGGAGATAAGAAGTGAGAAGTGAGAAGTGTGAGTGGTGATGGATGATAGATGAGTGGTTCTGAGCTCGAAATTTCGTCTAGATTATGCTGGTTTTGGATGCCGAATGAATTAATTGAGGGTTCGAAATAGCAACTGAATGCTTTGGTATTAGATGAATTAGATCATTTTATCGAAATAAAGGAGCTAACAGTAGAGGCTGACGTCTGCAAGTTGTACAGCGTACAACATTTTCCTGGATATTATCTCTTTTTACTAGAAATGTTGTACTTCATACAACAACTTGGCCGCATTTCACCCTAAATTGGACTCTTTTAAGCGAAACTGTTGTATTTTCTGCAACATTCGCCTCAAAAACGCCGATTATCCTCATTATTGTTGTA
>NZ_WHOC01000140.1:0-9156 GCF_013141785.1 Paenibacillus germinis | reverse complement strand
CTTGACAATTCTCATCAAATTAATCTGTGTAGGTTGATTGGCAGGTCGGTAGCCTATTGAGCTAAACATTCCTGTTAGTCCTAAGAATTGGACTTTGAAAGAAAAGGAGCGCCTCCTGATTTTGTTAGTTAATTCGAAGAAGCTAGTCCTTCATATAACACCGTATTCCCGCTGTGGGACTGTCGCCTATTGGTCTGCCTGGGGAATTTCGAGGAAGTGGAATTAGTCTGACAACCCTGCACCACCTAACCGCATCGAACGGGAGAACTATAGTTCAATCACGATATGACGGCAGCCGGCACACGATCGGCTGCCGTTGTCCGTTGAAGTAACGGGCAGGATGATTGAATAATGCGGTTCTAGATGATAATGTAAACTAAAAGTGTATTCTCCAAATGTGGAAAGTATATTATTAGAATCGAGGTCTGAAAATGAGGGTGAAACGAATTGTCACCAATATTAATACGCAGAATGTTCCGGCAGCAAAAAGCTTTTACCAGGATGTGCTCAAACTTGATTTATTGATGGATCATGGTTGGATTGAAACATACGGCTTACTCGGGGAGGAGAATGTTCAAATAAGTTTCGCCTCACAAGGCGGATCCAATACGCCTACACCAGATCTTTCGATTGAAGTCGATGATGTCGATGCGGTGTTTGAACGCATGCAGAGTGCTGGATATACGATAGAATATGGACTTGCAGATGAGCCCTGGGGAGTTCGTCGATTCTTTGTCCGCGACCCATTTGGTAAGCTTATCAACATCCTTGCTCATGGACATTAGATCAGCGGTCAGGGCGTGCAGAAATTTTGATTGTTAAGCTAACGAGGAACAATCACGACATGACGGCAGCCGACACACGATTGGCTGCCTTTGTCTGTTGTAGTAACGGGTAGATTTGCGCAACTTCCGTATCAAAAACTCCGTCTATATTAAGAGCTAAAAACTTACAGTCTATGGATTTATTCTAAATGGAGGGTGTAATGATCATAAATGAATATTTTTGATAAACATTTTAAAGTAATGAAAGTTGCTCTCATAATGATTTTTCTGGTTTATTTGCTAGTGCTTTATAAAGTTGTACTATTCAAATTCTCATCCCCCTGACCGTTATTGATTCTATTCTCAATTTAAATTTGGATGATGATTTTAAAAGGCACGTTAAATTGAATAGTAACTTTGTTCCTTATTAAAACAATATTAAGCTATATTTTTTATGAATCAAATAAAAATATTGTCATCAGGAACGTACTAGGTAATCTCGTGCTCTTTTTACCGTTCGGTTTCTTATTGCCTATGTTTGTTCGGAGGAAGTTAAATTACGTTACAATTATAATTCTTTCTTTTTTAATGAGTCTAGTTCTTGAACTAGTCCAATTGTTTGCGGAAGTTGGTAGCTTTGATGTTGATGATTTATTATTAAATACAATTGGAGCAACTTTTGGCTTTATTACTCAAAAAATAATAATCAAAATAATAAAAACAAGAACAAACTTAACCAGCCATAGATTAAACTAACGGTGAACGATAGTACTGTTTCAGTGAAGCTATGGGGGAGATAAGTGTGAAAACATTTAAGAATTTTATTTTGTTACTGACTATGTGTCTAACATTTGTTGGTTGTGGAAATGGCGTCATCCCAAATAATCCTGAGACAAGTCCTAGTGCTGTGGCTGAAGACAAATTATACATTCCAGAGCACTATAAAACCCAACTTGAATCGTTAAAATTAACTGAAGTGATATCGCTCCCCTATTTTCATGAACCTTATATTGTATAGCAAAGGATGCAAGTGGGCAACAATTTGCAATTGTTTTTCATTCTTTGGAATCAGAAAAAATGGTGAAATTACCTATTTCTAATGAAAAGATAATAAATGTAATTGAATCTAACGGGTTTAAAGTTGAGATAAACACATCGTCCTCCTTTCAAAATATACACATGTTTGAAATTAATAAAAAATTATTTTGGAATTACAGTGACGGAACAGGTAAAATATTTTTAAATCTTAATGGCGAGGTTGTAACGAATCCGTGGGAAGTTGGATTGAACTAACGGTAAACGATAGCACAATAATAACTACAGGCTGCTGACATAATCGGCAGCCTGTTGATGTAACGGGTAGTTTTGCGTAATAAAAATAAGCATAACGTTTCATATCAAATATTTACCACATATTGTAAAATTCAATTATACTTAGTTAAAAACAAATTCACCAAACAACCTTACAGGAGGGGAAATTAATGGAACGTAAAATAAATTTGCTGATTGGTTTCGTTGTTGGATTGGTATTTATGCTTTTGCCTACGCCAGTTCTTTTCATTTTAGGACGATTTTCTTATGACCTTACTGGTGGTGGTTCATTAGAGAATATCATTCAAACTATCGTTAAGACAATTGGACTCGTAGTTGTTATCACCATTGGTATAAAACTAATACTAGAGGCATTTAGGGAATTAAAAGGTAAGTAATCATTCAACTAACGGGAGAACAATAGTTCAATATCAATAGGGCTGTCTCGTGCAGACCTTTGCACAGCCTTTAAAACCAGGATAATAATGTACGAGAGGATGATACAATGTCGATGTCGAAGAGAAAGCAGAATTGGTTTATATCTATCACGACATTGTTAGTGTTTTATTTGTTTTTCTTTCCCACTCCAACGGCGGAATTAGCGGTTAGGAAGCATTTATTCTTCTCTCTCCATCCGATTAAGGTTTTCAGTGCTCAAGTTAAAGGGACGGGAAGTACTTCTTTTGGGGGAGCGAAATTGTACTATGTAGGTGATGTATCCCGATCTAATATTTGGGTGAAGAAAAATAGGTTAGGTTATCGTGTGATTGCGGATGGAACTGGACCATGATTTTTACGAGTCCAATGCCGACAGACAACAGTGGGGGGGAGGAAGTTTGAGTTTTTGGGGTAAGAGGGTTAATAAGGTTTAATGCCTGTTCAACTAACGGAGAACGATAGTTGAACGGCTGCCGCGAAGCAGCCTTTATTACGTTAACGGGCAGGATAGTTGAGCAATCATAGAGAATAATGATTGTATAATTCATTCAATATATAGGGGTTAAGATATGAGATTGAAAGTAAAAGAAGACCAAGATCTTATAAAAAATTGAAAGCTGATCGCCATCAAATTTTAAGCAGCGTAATCGATTATGCACAAATGATAATGCATTCATTCTTGCATAAAATCTGATTCGGGCGTATCTCGCCTTGACGCTGCATTAGCCTTTATGCTACCGTTACTGATAACCATATATATTCGAGAAACGCGATTGATGAGGAAGAGTAAACAAGTATTCGAATTGCAGAGAGCCCTGCATGGTGGTGGAAGAGGGTATTCGAGCTTGGAGAAAGAAGCCTCGGAGCATCAGACTGAAAGAGGGAGTAAGTCTGGCGGGTCTTCCCGTTATAGAAGAGATGTCGCAGTTAAATGCTGCATCTATGAGCGGGTCCGTTGACCCAATCAAGGTGGTACCACGGAAGCGATGCCTTTCGTCCTTGTTGAATGAGGATGAAGGGCTTTTTTTATTGTCTGAGAGTTTACTGTTTACAATCCCGAGGAGAAAGAAGGAACGATTATGAATCAAACCGAGCCTGCCCAGCGTTTATTTCCAGCTATTGAGAAGCTGCCGGAGGACGTTCTGGGCAGTTACCCCACGCGACAAATAAAAGAAGGAGCCAAGGTTACACGGTTCGCGCCTAGTCCGACCGGATTTCTTACGATTGGCGGCATCTATGCCACGCTCATTTCTGAACGGCTTGCGCATCAGAGCGGCGGCGTCTTCTACTTGCGAATTGAGGATACCGATAAGAAACGGGAAGTGGAGGGGAGCATCGGCGATATTCTTCAGGCGTTAAGCTATTGCGGTATTTATCCGGATGAAGGCCCGACTGCAGCTGGCGAAGAGGTAGGGGAATACGGTCCTTATAAGCAAACCGAACGAGCGAGCCTTTACCATGTCTTTATTAAGAATCTAATCGCGCGAGGATTAGCCTATCCTTGCTTCTGCGATGCGGATGAGCTGCAGCAAATCCGCGATAAACAGCAAGCAGCCAAGCTCAATCCGGGCTATTATGGCGAATGGGCCATTCACCGCAATCTGACGCCGGAGCAGGTTGAAGCGGAGCTGGCGACTGGAAAGCCGTATGTAATCCGGTTGAAATCGCCGGGATCACCGGATCGAAGAATCAAGTACAATGATCTGATCAAAGGTGAAATTGAAATGCCTGAGAATGAACAGGACATCGTTATCATGAAGTCCGACGGTATTCCGACCTACCATTTCGCGCATGCGGTGGACGATTGTTTGATGGGTACCACACATGTGATTCGAGGTGATGAATGGCTTGCTTCAGTTCCGATTCACCTGCAGCTATTCGACATGCTTGGCTTCCGCAGACCGGAATACGGCCACCTGGCTCCGCTGATGAAGATGGACGGTGCCTCGAAGCGCAAATTCAGCAAACGTAAAGATCCGGATGCAGCTGCGAGCTATTACGAGCAGGAAGGTTATCCGGGAATTTCAATTACGGAGTACTTGATGACGCTCATTAATTCCAATTACGAGGAGTGGCGGATGAGCCAGCCGGAAGCGCCATATTCGGAATTCATGATCGACATGAACAAGATGAACGTGAGTGGCGCGTTGTTTGATGTGAATAAGCTAGGTGACATCAGCAAGGATGTAATCGCCCTGCTACGCGCAGATGAAGTATTCGAGCACACAGCAGCATGGGCGGCGGCGTACGATACGGAGATGGAAGCGACGCTTCTTGCCAATCGAGAATATGCGACGGCGGTCTTCCAAATTGGCCGCGCGTTGGAGAAGCCGCGGAAGGATATTGCTAAGTGGTCAGACGTGAAGGATTTGTACGCGTACTTCTTCGACGAATCGTTCAGTAAGTCGGTAGCAGCGGGCTACGATTCGCTGCTTGCCTCAATGCCGTCGGAGCTGGCGAAGCAGATCGTTCGCGAATACGCGCAAACACTTGATTTGCAAGATGACCGTGACAGCTGGTTTGGTAAAGTGAAGGCAATTGGCGTGCAACTCGGCTTCGCCAAGGATGCCAAAACGTACAAGAAGAATCCCGAACAGTATCCAGGGCACGTCGGTGACGTTGCGATGATTCTTAGAGTCGCTTTGACGGGCAGAACAATAACGCTGGATCTGTACGATATGATGCATGTTATGGGAGACGCTCGTGTACGTAACAGGCTGAACCAGTTTATCGGCTATTCTCCACGGGGATCCCGTTCTTGAACAAATTCTTAGTGATTTGTTTTGACTAAGTAACGAAGAGTAGGTTGCCTTCATCTCGCGGCCTTCTCTTTTTTTATTAATCAAATAGTGATGCTCGGCAGCTTGTTCAACTAACGCAGAACAATAGTTCAATATCAAAAGGGCTTTATTAATTTAAGACAAGCAATTGTTATTGGTCTTATACACCGTAGTTCTGATATGGGGAATTTTGATAATTGGAGTGATTGGAATAAGGAAGCATTAACTTTTTATATTAATAATATAAAAAATGATATTCCGTATATTGACTTGGATTTCACAAGTCTATGATGTAAATATGAAAAAGCTTGTAAAATCAGGGAGAATGTTAACGATGCAAAAGGATCTCTAGTCCGTTAATAAGTAATGTGCCGCATTCCAAAAGGTTAAATAACCTTACTATCATAGAATATTGATAAAGCAGAGTATATTTACGACCTACTTAAATAGGCTAAACGCTCGCTCAACTAACGGGTAACAATAGTTCAAACATACAAGACGGCAGCCGGCCACATGATCGGCTGCCGTTGTCTGTTGAAGTAACGGGCAGGATACTTTAATTGTAAATGAAGTTTAAGAGAAATGATTGCAAGTCTCTTATGGTATAATAAAATCGGAGCAGTTTAACGGCTCTAGGTCAGAGGAATAGACGTCCTGTGCGAAGGGCTACGTCTATTCCTTTCTTACGTTTTTACTACCTTTCATTAGTCATCCTCACCAACCTTAGCAATGATTACCTTAACACCTTTACTTTCAATGTCCTCAATTGCTTCGATGGTTGCTTCTTCATCCGTAATGAGTATGTCAATTGGCGTAATAGGACCTAGCTTAGCAAATGCATCAATACCTAACTTCTCATGGGGAGCCAGACAAATGGTTTTCCTTGATATTTCAATTGCACTTCTTCCAAAGCTTGCTACTTCAGGAGTAGCCGTACTAATGCCATTTTTAGAAATTGCACCACCTGTAATAAAACAAAGGTCTAATGAGAATTGTCGGATAAAATCATATGCTAATGAATCTGTAATGTTACCTGAACGCTTTACTTTGCCTCCGATAAGATAAACGTCTATGTGAGTACGTTCCTTCAAGTTATCCGCAATTCTAATTGAATTGGTTACTACAGTGAAAGGAAACTCAGGGAGATACTTTAACATTCCAAAATGAATACCAGCACCTGAAATAAAGACAGTATCCTTTTCTTGAATAAAGGTAGAGGCTTTCCTTGAAATGGCATTCTGAAGTGGAGTGCCTTCCCCATAACGTGATGAAAGTGATTCTGGCGTTGGAGTATTTCTTACTTTACCGGCGGGTACAGCACCACCATGAGTTCTCTTTAGTAATCCCTTTTCTTCCATAATTGAAAGGTCTCTTCTAATGGAGTCAATAGACATTTCAAACATATCTGCTAACTCCTTTGCAAGTATTCGACCGTTCTTGTGAAGAAGTTTTAGAATTTCTTCTCTACGTTCCTCAGAAAACATTGTACATACCTCCAAATGTAAAATTTCACCTTTTCCCAGTGATAGCTCCATTATATTCGCGTTTGTTCGGCTTTGTCAATTGATTACCTTCCTGAATGTTCGCGTTTATTAATGATTTAGTGGTGGGAAACAATGATAACCCTTAATAAAAATGAACTGGGTGCATACTTTGTGTAAAGCATGGGGTTACGGAGCTAACGGAGAGAGATAGTTCAATACCAAAACGGCTGCCGCGGGGCAGCCGTCATTGCGCTAACGGGCAGATTCGCTTGGTGATTGACGGTTTTCATAAGCATCTCACGTCGACAGTGAATTCAGTGATGATAGAATCCCATTAAGTGAAAAGCTTCGGCATTATCGCGCCGAGGCTTTTTAACATGTAATCAAGGAGCCAAATGGCATAAAATCAATAGTTGAAACACATATGTGGAGTTTAAAAATGTTGTTGACAGGACACTAAATGGTGTCATATAATTAAATAGACACTAAATGGTGTCCGATTGGAAGCTAGTCATTTGGAAAGTTTGAAGCAAGAATATAGTTCACTTGAATCAACAATTATGAGGAGGAAACCAAATGAGTACGATCATCGATGCGGAAACAACCGCGAAAGCACAAACCCATCCTCGAGGAAAAGTTATCGCTTATTGGGTTACAACGTCGCTGCTTGCATTCTTTTTGGGGAGCGGAGGAATTGGGGAGCTAAGCCATCAATGGGGGACGCTCGGGACGGTGGAGATATTAGGGTATCCGGTGTACTTTCTGACCATTCTCGGGATTTGGAAAGTGCTTGGGACGATAGCCATCCTCGTGCCGGGTCTTCCGCGGCTTAAAGAATGGGCATACGCCGGCATTTTCTTTGGAATGACGGGCGCAGCTGCATCACATGCAATCGTGGGAGACTACGGGGCTTATGCGTTCCATATTTTTAGCCCACTTAGTTTTGCAATCCTAGCTCTCGCCTCGTGGACGCTGCGTCCGAAGAGCCGCAGGCTTTAAGGAGGTGGTGAAATTAACGCGGTCCCTTCGTACATTCTAGATGTGTAATACAGAAAATAATATTTAGGAGAGGGTGTTGTGAACGAAAACAACCCGTTGCGTGATGTGTTTGACGCGATTGCAGATCCAACTAGGCGCCGATTGATTCGTCTGTTAGCAGAGGCAAAGGAGATGCCACTTCATGAATTGACGGCACAGTTTCAAATGGGACGTACAGCGGTATCAAAGCATTTGATAATCCTTAAAGAGGCCGGACTGGTACTTGACCGAAAAGTCGGCAGAGAAACGCTATTTAGGCTGAACGCCGCTCCACTCAGAGAAATTCAAGATTGGGTGGCTTTCTACAGCAAGTTCTGGAGTACGAATATGTTGCGCTTGAACCAACTATTAGAGGAGGAAGAAGAATGAGTTCAACGGTATCCCTGGATTTTCAGTACACGACGTCGGTCGAGAAGGTTTGGTCCGCTTTAACCGATTCTAACAAGCTTGCCAAATGGGTCATGGAAAATGACTTTAAGCCAATCGTAGGACATCGTTTCCAGTTCCGCACTCAACCGACGGAATGGTGGAATGGAATTATAGACAGCGAAGTGCTAGTCGTGGACGGACCAAACCGGTTGTCCTACACTTGGGTCAGCGGAGGGGAGAAGACGACGGTCACCTGGACGCTGCAGGATTTAGGGGACGGAAAGGTTAATCTTCATCTCGAACAAACCGGTTTCGAAAATGCTCGTGCGTTTGAAGGCGCCAAGCATGGTTGGGCTAAAATGGCTGGCGAGCTTGAAAAGGTGTTGGAACAATAACCGCAATCGAAACAGAGCAATGGCGGGATTCCTGCCATTGCTCTGTTTCCATATGCAATGTAAATATGATCGGTTGCTTTTCTCGGAAACCCGTTTATGTTGGACTTGGAAGTTGTTAGGAGCAGCATAAAATACCTTTTCGAAAATCACCCAATTATTAAACTAACGGATACGATAGTGAAGGAGCTTGCATAGTGGCAGCTCCTATTTTTGTTCATTCAAGTAACGGGCCGGATAACGAAACTAACTTACACAATTAACGTCTAAAAAAGAGAAGTGGGACTAAATGAAAGAAGTGTTCGTTTGGTCAATTTTGGAATAATCATAGCATTGTTGATAGGTACTGGGTTACTATTAGTCACACGTTCGAAATCATCACAAAGCAGTTTAAGTTTGCGATGGATAGGTTATGCACTTATTATAATGGCAGTTTTTCTTGTTGTTATTGGAATAGTATCAAACCTCAATGAAGCATCACATTATCAATAAATATCAAAATCCCAATGTTAAGCTAACGGAAACGTTAGGTTAACGAATTCTAGCTACCACCCAATTACGAAAACCGGATTCCTTTGTA
>NZ_WHOC01000139.1:0-16959 GCF_013141785.1 Paenibacillus germinis | reverse complement strand
ACTGTATAAATCCAATGAAACTAACCCCAACCGCCGTTGTCATGAGACATCATTGGATATAATCCAATCAAATATCCTTCAAGTTCATGTATTTCGACCTTATCTTTAAAAATAAACGGTTGCACGGGATCCATATTCTCCCGCTCAACTGTTTTTTTATTTACAAGCATAATTCGAAATTAAATTTCATAGACTCATAGAAAGGATCTGATTTAAGAGAATAGGAGTTGCCCCATGTATAGGTTACGACTTGTAAAAATGAATGCAGCCCACCTACTTATCTATCTCCTTATTATGATAACTAGTTTGATATGGACCATCATCTGCGGAACTCATGCTAGGGTGAAACCACCACCAAACCTCCCTGTTTCCGAATATAGCATCCACCAAGCTAGCAACAGCGTCACGCTCCATAGTATACGGACTCCGCCACAGAACATAGGGCTGAGAGCAATTACAGGCAATGTGACAGAAAGGCAGGAAAATGGGATTAACGGCGGTTTTTTCTGGCAGGGCTATCTCCTTAGCATTGCTGTCGTTAATGATCGTCCCGTCAAAGGGGAACCTGGCGATTACGGCTCTGGCTGGTTTAATATTGACCGCAAGCGGGGAACGCTTGTATGGGATGAGAAGGCTCAAACCTTTACCATTCAAGTCGTTGAACATGCGGACGAGCTGAAGGTGATGGATCGCGCTCATTACTGGGCGCAGGGAGGTGTGAGCATGGGACTTGCCAATCCAGATGGATGGGTGGACCAAGCGTTAGCGGAAGAGATGCCCGTCATTAACGAGAAGCGCATGCGATCAGGTATCGTCTACGACAGGAATAACAACGTTTATCTAGTCGTGGCTCCAACGCCATGCACTGGAGAGCAATTCCGTTCAGCCGTCCAAGAGCAGGTTGGCAATGGACAGCTGGTGGATGGGCTTTTCCTGGACGGCGACGGATCCTCCCAGCTCAAAGTCGCCAATTACTTGCTCCCCGGCGATCATCGTGAGGTGTATCAGATGATCGCGTTGTTGCAATGAAACGAAAGGGAAGGGAACCATTCGAAAAAAAAGAGGAACCCCTGTACCAAACAGGAAATTCCTCAACTTAAAACTAGAAAGTTACATGGTCAGGATCGGGACCAATGCGTTTGTTTTCGTTTAGCGAATCCACGAGGGCAATATCATCTGTGCTTAGTTCGAAATCAAAAATATTCGCATTCTCCCGAATTCGGTGCTCTGTAACTGACTTCGGAATTGTCACAACGCCATTCTGAATATCCCAGCGCAGCACAATTTGTGCCGGAGATTTTCCGTATTTGGCAGCAAGCTGCGTCAGTACGGGATGATCGAGTTTCCCCTGCATGAGGGGACTCCATGCTTCTAGCTGAATGTTATTCTCACGAGTGAATGCTAGAAGCTCTTTTTGCGCAAGCTCCGGATGGTACTCGACTTGATTCACGGCTGGAACAACACCTGTATCTTCAATAACTTGTTTCAAATGATGAATCTGAAAATTACTGACACCAATGGCTCGGACGTATCCCTCTTTGTACAAATGAACGAGCGCCTTCCAAGTTATCTGGAAATAAGATCACATACTTGTGCAATAGCTACCCTTGATGCTCATGAATTAAATCCATCTTCAGCTTCCATAATGCCGCGCTTAAATTCACACGATAAACTTCCGGATTAAGCTTACGCAGATACTGCGGCCAAACGGACTGCATCTGCTGCGCATGGTAGTCTCGAATTCCATCCAACGTGGGCTCTTCATAGACAAGCTTCCCTTGGAGAAAGATGGGGTGGAGCAGTGGAATTGCTTCATAGTCATCAATATATTTGTAGATATAAGGGTGGATGGGGTCGAACAGCTTGATTCGTTCCCCCTTCTTGATATCGACTTCATGCTGAAGTGCCAAATAGTCGGCTTCCGCTTTGCCTGTCTTCTTGTTTATGATCCGGTAAGCTTCCTTGAAGCCCGGATTGGTTACTTTCTCGGGATTGCCCGAGATCTTAATGACCGGCACGAATTCGCCGTTCTTCTCACGGGCAACCAGCTTGTAAACCCCGCCCAGCGCTGGTTGATCAGCTGCAGTAATGAGCTGGGTGCCCACGCCCCAGACATCGATCTTCGCATCTTGGGCTTTCAGCCCCTCGATGATGTTCTCATCCAGATCATTCGATGCGACGATCTTCACCTCGGGAAAGCCCGCTTCATCCAGCATGCACCTTGCCTGCTGGGATAAATACGCCAAATCGCCGCTATCCAGGCGAATCGCGTTCATGCTCTTGCCCTGGCTCTGCAGCAGACGCGCCGTCTTGATCGCGTTCGGTACGCCGCTGCGCAGCGTATCGTACGTATCAACGAGCAGCGTCACTTGCTCCGGCAGCGCCTCAGCATAAGCACGGAAGGCTTCCTCTTCCGTGTCATGTGCCTGCACCCATGCGTGAGCGTGCGTGCCTTTGGTCGGGATGCCGAACAGCATCCCGGCTCGGAGGTTGGATGTCGCATGAAACCCTGCGACATAGGCTGCTCTTGCGCCCCAGATAGCGGCGTCAGCCTCTTGGGCGCGTCTTGTGCCGAACTCGAGCAGCACATCGCGCGGCGCAACTTGTTTGATCCGCGATGCTTTCGTCGCGATAAGCGTCTGGTAGTTCACGAAGTTGAGAATCGCCGTCTCAACCAGCTGCGCCTCGAACATGCGTGCTACTACGCGTACGAGCGGCTCATTCGGGAAGACAAGTGTACCCTCCGGGACAGCTTGCAAGTCTCCTCCGAATTTAAACGCGCGCAGCGCCTCCAGGAAATCTTCCCGATAATTCTCTTCCTGTGTCCGCAAGTAGGCGATCTCTTCATCGCCAAAATGCAGGTTTTGAATGTAATGAATTACCCGCTCCAAACCAGCGAAGACCGCATATCCGCTCCCGAAAGGCAGCTTACGGAAGTATACTTCAAAAACAGCTTTCTGCTTATAAGTGCCCTGCAGCCAATGCGCGTACATCATATTAATCTGGTATTTGTCTGTGTGAAGCGTCAAGTTGTCGTATTTCATAGGATTCATCCTTTCCACCAATTGTCATAGTAGTTTACTTGCCCCCTGCGTTTATGTTCGGTTACGGCGTAGCGCTCCTCAATCTTCTGCACAGCAGAAGCGAGTAGGGGGCTACCTTCCAAGTAGTCATCCAACTGATCGTAAGTGACTCCCAGCGCTTCTTCATCCGGAAGACCTGGTTTCAAATCTTCCAAATCTGCTGTAGGTTTTTTCAAATACAAATGTTCAGGGCACCCCAGCTGCTTCAGCAGCAGCTTGCCTTGCCGCTTATTAAGGCCATAGATCGGAGCCACATCGCATGCCCCATCCCCATGTTTTGTGAAAAATCCAGTAATCGCCTCTGCCGCATGATCCGTCCCCAAAACAAGCAATTGATAGTGCGCGGCCAAATCATACTGCACCTTCATGCGCTCACGAGCCTTCACATTCCCTTTGTGAAAATCACTCAAAACCTCACCTGTAGCTTCGGCAAATTGCCATACGGACGCATCAACAGCTGATTGTATGTTGACAGTAACAACACGGCTAGGATGAATAAAGTCAATCGCCGCCTGTGCATCTGCTTCATCTTTCTGGATACCGTAAGGCAGCCTTACAGCCATGAATTGATAGGTTTCTGTGCTACTTTCCGCATTCAGCTCTTTGATGGCTATTTGAGCCAACTTACCTGTTAATGTGGAGTCTTGACCTCCAGATAGCCCGAGCACATAGCCTTTGGCTCCTGTATGAATCAGATAGGCTTTGAGGAAATTTACTCGTCGATCGATTTCGTAAGCCACGTCGATGTTCTCCTGCACAAATAATGAAGCTTGAATCGTTTCTTGCTTAAGATTCCGCATATTCACCATCTCCTCATTCTCCGTGATTTCTGTCCGATTCATACCTCATCTGCCAACGCAGCTATCACTTTAACCACGAACAACTTTCGCCCCTAATGTACCTTGAAAATGCTGTAAGGCCCACTCATGCCCAATTTGATTAAAACTAGCGACTGCATCCTCATGAACAACAATTTCGAAGCCTTTGTTGTAAGCATCTACCGCTGTATGCAGGACACAAATATCCGTGCAAACACCAACCAAATGCAGCTCATGAATTCCTCTTGCCCTTAAATTAAGCTCCAACTCGGTGCCGCAGAAGGCGCTGTATCTTGTTTTGTCCATCCAATAGATCTCGCTCTTATTATGCTCATGTACAGTTTTCAACTTGCCATATAAATCGCGTCCCGCGGTGTCACGAATATTATGTGGAGGAAACAACTTCGTCTCTGGATGGAAAGGATCTTGTTCATCGTGGAGATCAACGGCCACAACCACAAAGTCCTGCTGGGCCAAAAATTGATTTGTAATTTCACAAATTCTCGCTTCAATCGCAACGCCCGGCTCCCCACAAGGAAGCTTCCCAACAACAAAATCCACCGTATAATCAATGATAATAAGAGCTCTCATCCTAAACACTCCTTCATATTGTATATTTGATATTATTATTAAGACAATATCAAAACAGAAAAGAGAGGCCTAGCTGTAAATGGACAGCTGAGGCACATAATCGGTAAATCGGTACAACTGAGCAGCTCGCTGGGAGTAACGGTTAGACATTTTACCCTGCCCGTTATGATCCAACACCTCTTCGATAATCCCTTTGCGACTTTGGGTCGATGTAATTTTACGAATGAAATTCCGTTCCTTGAACGTCGGAACGACCGTTTGAATGACTTGATACAGCTCACTCATCGTAAATTCCTCGGTCAGGAACTCTCTGGCAATCGTCGTCGTCAGCATCTTCTGCTGAATTTGAGTAAGAGCATCTTTAATAATGATTTCATGATCAAAAGCGAGATCCATCGCCAGCGCCTCATCGATAGGGAAAAGGCGAACATCAGCTGCATCATCAGCGGCTTGACGTTTCTCAAGATGGCGTTCGTGCACAAGTGCAAAAAACGCGTGCGAGATCATCCACCCCCGAGGATCGCGCTGCGGCGTACTATACACATTGAAATATTCAATGTGTACGTCCGAAACCCCCGTCTCCTCCGTTAGCTCGCGCCGGGCGCACTCTTGAATGGTTTCGGTTTCCATCGAGAACCCGCCCGGAAGTGCCCACTGGCCTTCGAACGGCCATTGCTTTCTTTGAATCAATAAAACTTGCAGCTCCCGAGTAGGAAGCGACTTCTTCACTGATCCTTTTCCTTCTGAGGTAATCGTAAAGATGACGATATCCGTTGGCGCGCCGTCAGGTGTGCGATATTTACTCGCTCGATAATTGCTTTCATTCTCTATTGGTACATTCATTAGTCACCTGCTTAATTACAATTCTTGCGATATTGTCTATTTGATAATTTCATTATGACATAATTAAAATTCTTTTACAATAGGATTTTGGCAATTAGTCTTGTGCCTATTTCTCTATCACAATCAAACACGTGCTATCCGGCAGCGGAACCACGTTTCCATCTTGATCCATGATCCTTACTTTATCCGCCAGCGCGTCCGTATACCCTTCCTGAAGGAAGTGTTTGCTCTCCACGATTTTGGCCTCGTTACCTAATGTATCCAGGATGAACGCAGTAAACTCGCTTGGGGTAAAGTAACCGAATTGCTCCTGCACTTCATGTACATAAGCTTCTTCACCCCATGTATATGTATAAAGGAATTCCATCGCATCATTCACAGGCATGATGACCTCATCCTTAGCTATGACCTCATACTGAATCGTTCGCCCTGCGAAATCCTTCGCATACCGCTGCAGCCAAGCCATCGCCCCTTCTTGCAGAAATTGAATGGTCCGTTTCTGCTCAGCAGGTTCCGTCATAATACCATCTCGGATAACGATTCGGCCTCCTGGCGCGAGAACATCGAAAGCGCTTCGCAGCGCTGCAGCAACTGTAGCATGGTTGAATTTCTTTCCGCCAAAAGGGATGTAGGAATATAATTCGTGCAGGATCGATGAGAAAATAACCGTGTCGATTGAGCCCGGCTCTACATACTGTTTGAGATCAAGTGCATCCCCCTTCATAACGTCCCACCGATGCCCCTCCAGCTGCTTCTTGCGTTCCAGCGCTTCAATCACATTCGACGAAATGTCGATCCCAATCGGATGCTTGTCCGGCAAATACTGCTCAATGAGATCCAGCATAACCCCGCCGCCAGGTCCGATATCAACAACCCGCTTCCCAACAACGTAATCCAGCATCATCTTCTTATAGTCAGCCGTTTGGTTCATCGTGGCTAAGTATTCTTCCTCGTTATGGAAACGGTCATAGGCATCTCTGCGCAATTCGAACAGATCGAACAATAACAGAACCGCCTTTTCATATAGAGGAGATTTCTCTGCTTCCACACAAAATTCAATCAGCTTCTCTGCAGCAGGAGAAAATTGGAAGGTGAAAAATATCGTGTCCGGGAGTTGGGGCTTTCGATCAATGAGGTGCTTCAGATGGGCATTGCCCCACTTACCATCGGGTTTGAACTCTTGAGATAATTCCAACGGATCCTTCATCAAATCATTCCAAGCAAGCTCACCCAAATATTTCTCAATCATCCTCTTCTTATACACGTTTACTTTTTTGCTGCCCTTGTAATCGTAATACATCGTATTCATCAAAGGTTCGAAGCTAATGTGTTGAATAGAATCCGCTTGACCATTTGAAAACTGGATAATCAGGAATACTTTCACCAACTGCACCAAAGAAAATTCTTGCAGGGCCGCTTCTACGAACCACAGAGTTCTACCATCTAAAAATGCCGTCAACGCATCTAATGGAACTTCGTCCAGCAGCTTTCCATATTCGACATCGAAATTTTCTCCCTTTTGAATCGTGTTTCCCCGTAGTCTGGCAAGGCGATCCTTTATGGCAGGCTCTTTTTCCAATGAATCGGATACGATCTGCTCAATCATTGACTCCACTTCATTACGAACGGAATGCCAGAGTTCTTCTGACACACCTGCAATAATGCATTGATTCAGCGACAAGAGCAAGCCTCTTAATTCATCAGCTGAAAGCAAGTTATCCTTCATCAAACGAATTAACGGTACATGTTCTTTAAGCGGAACTTCGCCACGGATTGTTTGACCAATTAGCCCATGAGTGTAGATTAACGTATGTATGACAGTTGACTTATCGCTTGTATCTCCTTTATCGAGCTTATATAACTGCGCTGAACCTAGGTTATGGACGTAAAGATGGATACCTGCTTCTTGCCACATGAAACGGTCCCTTGAAGTCCCGCCCTTCGCAACTTCAGACCAGATCAACACTTCTTCTAGTAAATCTTTCTTCCAAAAGGACAACGCTAGCCCGTCCAAAATATGTAATGTCCGCTCAACATAATCAAGCACAGGGTTCGCCTGTGCCAGCTCCTGGATCGACTGAATCCGCTCGAAGTTAACGATGCGCTCCTCCGCCGAAACGATATAGGTTAACCATTTAGGTTGGTCTGCGGCATTTGTTTCCCCTGCCCGATACCTTTTTATTAATTCTAATGAACTTAACATGCCGGTATATGATCCTCCCATCACTTATCATTATATGACTAGTATAAACCAACCCCATGGCAATCTCACGTTTCCGCATTCGACTACTTCATTGATGATCGGCATATAGATTGGCGTAATTGACCAGTATGGTCATAAAGCCAAACACGACAAATGAAAAAAAGGCCATTAGATCCAAATGATATACGTTGGGAACGACAATGAATACAGCACCAATAATAAAACAAAGCCAATTTTGCCAAACCTTTTTGCCGGTTTTCCCTAGGGCCATCAGAGATGCTACGAACTGCAAGCTGCCTAGCAGCGCGCAGGTGTAAAGTGCATTCGTATGAGCTTCAAAGCCGAACACCCAGGGACTCACCAGAAACCAAAGGCCCATACAAGCGGACAATAAGTTTTTCAAATACATCGTCTGCTGCCACCTCCTAATTTACGAGATGCAATAGTATACGCAAACGCTTTCAGTATGGTGAAATGGAAAAGCCTCCAGCTCACCCAAATAAATAGGCTGCTCGAGGCAAGAGGTTACGGTATTGAGGTTTACAATGTTGTAATTTCTGCAACAATTTGTATGCCTAAAGGCTATATTCCAACTTAGAGTTGCATTTCGTACAACAATTCGAGCTCATTTGTTGCAAAATCGCCTGTATCGGGCAGAATTGTTGTACATAATGCAACAAAGAAGGGTGAGAGGCGGTTTCTAGGCAACAATTGTTGCACTTTTTACAACAACATTAAACAAAGAATTTAGATTCAATCATCCAGGAGCTATTAAGTGAACATATGTGCCGATTGATTCCGATTTAAGACATTTCCATGTAGAACTTGAATGGATGAATAAATCGACGTTCTCAAATTTCTTATTGTTCAATATGAATGGCGCCTGCATCGCTCGTTTTCACATCTGCATGTAGGATGTCAGATACGAATTTCAAAGGTACATACAGCGTGTCGTTAAGAATAGCTGGAGCTGTCCCTAGCATAACCGGAGCCATTTTCGCAAAGAAATAGCTGTCTTGACCCACGGAAACACTCGTCCACCCAGCACCCTTTTTCAATTCAGCAGCGTATGTCTCTTGATTCCATTTCACTTCGTAGCCAAGTCCTTCTGCTACTTTGCGTAAAGGCACTAGACTCACGCCTTCGGCATTTGTTAGGCTATCGCTTGCCACTAATTCCAGCTTCATTTTCTCAACAGGTATAGGGGCAACTGGTTTAGGTGTCATAGTCCATTTCTCAGGCAAGCTAAAACGGAATTCCGGAGTTCCACTGGAGCCCGGCGCAATCGAATATTTCGGGAACACGATAACTGCTTCGCCTTTTTCCACATAAAAGCCTTGCTCTTCACTGATGCCTTTAAATTCATCTTTAAAATAATTCTCCGGTTTTTCATTGATTTTGGCCTGAATGCCGGCATTTACATTCTCCTTGAAGTTATCTCCAAGCAGATCCTGCAAAGTAACACGCTGCCCTTGTTCGCGATTCAGCACATTATACGTATCAACGCGCGGCATACCCGTACCACCTGTAGCTGCATAGGTTGTGACTTCAAGTGAGACAACACCAGCCGGATTGCTCGAACCATCCGATTTCAACGCATAATTAATCGTCAGCTCGTAAGGGCGATATGTGAAACCATTCGTTTTTGCATCAGCAGCAGCTTCAGTAGCCTCTTTCTCCCAATTCGCCAAATCTTTATTCGCGAGGGATAAAATAATGTCATTCGTTTGCTCTTGATACTTCGTATCCAACATGCCTGAAAGCTGCGGCACTTTAATATTGGTTTTTAGATCCTGCGTCTTAGAGGTAAGCTCTACTTCTTTCATTTGAACTGGAGAAGTTGACTCAGATGCAACTGGTGAAAGAATTGGCACTACGGTAACTGTTTCCGCTGAAGCCATACCTGTTAATGGTAATACAGCACCGCTAACTCCCACCAACATTGCACATCCGACTACACCAAGTTTCAACATGTTATACGGATTTTTTTTCATTTCATGTTCACTCCTCATTCGTTATCGTGATAATCTTTCGGTTGATTTAACCTTTACGATAACTAGACGCGCCAACGTTCCAGAAAGTCTGATCGTCAGCATTCTTTTTAAGAAATTCGGAATGAACTCACAACTTGATGCAAATCTTGAGCAATACCAGCAAGGCTTTCAGCAGAAGCTGTAATCTCTTCCGTGGACGCGAGCTGCTCTTCAGTTGCAGCCGCTACCGACTGAGCTGTACCCGAAGTTTGCTGCGCAACAGAGCCTACACTTGCTACGGTTGCCGATACTTCTTCTGAGCTTGCAGCCATTTGCTGAGCCGCCGCAGCTGTTTCTTGAATCTTGCTGGCTACTTCTTGCGACGCGTTGACGATCTGACCGAATGCTAGCTCCGCAATCCCTACCTCTTTAAGACCTTCCTGTACGTCTGACAGCCCCGTATTCATAACTAGAGCGGCACGTGCAGAGTCTCTTTGAATGTTCGAAATGAGTTCGGAAATATCACGTACAGAACCATCCGTCTGTGACGCTAACTTTCGAACTTCACCGGCTACAACCGCAAAACCTTTTCCGCTCTCTCCAGCACGAGCAGCCTCAATCGCTGCATTCAAGGCAAGAAGATTGGTTTGCGTGGCAATATTTCCAATCAACGTCGAGATTTGACCGATGCTCTGGGTATGTTTTTCCAGCTCTTTGATGACTTTGTTCGCAGCATCCACAGAATGACTCACTGCTTGCATCTTACTCATTACACGCTCCATCGAATGGGTCCCTTGCTCAGCAAGCTGCGTTGCAGAAATAGATAATTCAGATACATCCGATGTTGTTTCTGCAATCCGTTGAATACCTACAGTCATTTCTTCCATCGCTCTGCCGCATTCCATTGAACTCTGGGCTTGTTTATCGGATCCAGTTGCGAAATCCTGAACAGCTTGTGCAACTTGCTGCGAGGCAGATGTATTCTGCTCGGAGCTGGCAAACAACTGCTGAGACGATGCCGCAACGCTATTCGAGGCAAGCATCATTTGCTCTACAGACTTACGCAAATGGTTAACCATCTGATTAACAGAACCGATTAAATCTCCAATCTCGTCCTTATTTTTTACTAGAATAGGTTCAACGGTAAGATCCCCGTTCGCTATCCGATTTAAGGCTTGTGATGCTTTACGAACGGGTGAGGAAATGTTTCTAACAAATATGTAGCAAGTAATTAGCATGAAGGCAATGATGACACTAAGAACGATAAGAGATGTGTTCACACTTGTTTTGTATACATTCAAGCTTTCCAGCTCCGCTTTTCTTCCTCCGTCTTGGTTGAACGAAACCATATCCGCCATTGTTTTTTGTGCTTTTCCAAAAGCGGTTGCCATCACCTGAAGGCTTTCTGCAGCTTCCTTTACTTTACTAGGATCAGCGGCATTCTGTTTATTTTTCATAAAAGCAGCTTTGAAATCTTCCCAATTCTTATTAAGTTCGTTGAAGTAATTGGCATCTTCTTCTCCGGCGAGAGATTCCTTATAATCTGCTAACAATTTATCAATCCTTGCGATTGATGCTGCCATGCCAGCATCAAGTGGCTCATGCTTTTTAACATCTGGCTCTAGCTTCTTCTGATAGTAGATTGCTAATAAATGCTCCGAGTTATAGTGAATCTCTTCAATAATTTGAATGCCCATCATCCAATTTTCAGCAAGCTTTCTCGTATTGTCCTTCAATGCGCCCATTCGACTCATATCTGTCCAGCTTAAACCTCCAATCATCAGAAAGATGATTGCAAATACCGTAATCATTTTTGTTCGCACTGTAAGTCGCATATGCCAATTCCCCCCAAATAATGAATGAATGATCCAACTATGATGTATACTCAATTCATCTGCTGCAATCATCATAATCTTTAATCATTAAATTTCTTACCTTACATTCATTGTAAAACTGTTAGATTTGCTAACAGTTAGAATTTTCACGGAGGTTACACATGTCATCATCTTTACGTTTCAAACTTGTCTCATTGCTTGTTCTTATCACTTGTATTTCCCTAACTGTTGTCGGGATTACAAATTATCGGCTCTCGAGAGATAAACTTATTCATCAAATGAAAGAGCAATCGATAACTTCCGTTTCCAATTCCGCACAAAATTTATACGATTTCTTATCCATTCGTTTAGCAGAAGTGGAGCTAATAAGTCGTGTAGACGTTATGAAGCATGGGACACTTGAGGAGCGGCTCCAATTTTTGACCCAAGAATTAAAAACAGGCGCTAATCGCTATCATTCCATGGGAATTATAGATCTGGGTGGCTATATGACTCTCACTACTGGACAAACACTTTATGCAACAGGGGAACGAAGATTCCAAGAGGCTCTAAAAGGGAAAACATTCATCTCTGATCCTGAAATCGGTCAAATAACCGGTACATACATCATTTCCATAACCGCACCTGTCTTCAATGATAGAAACGAAGTGACCAGTATCGTAAACATCTCTCTTGATGCGGAGCAAATCTTTTTCGAGCATCTTCATACCCCTTTGGAGAAGGGCGAAATACTTATCGTGAACCAAGAGGGACTCATTCTGCATCATACCGATACATCTCAAATTTTGAACCGTAATATTTTCACCGAATACCCTTCACTTGGACCAGCTTTTCAAAAAGCGCTGCAGACAAACGAAGGATTTCTGGACGAATCTTATTACGGCGGTCAAAAAGCTCGGTGGTTTTATGCGCGTGTACCTAAATTAGACTGGTACCTCGCTTATTCCATGCCCCTTTCAGCTTTCGAAGCTCCAACGAGCCCCTTGCTTTGGTCAACGATCGGATTAATTGTGATGACGGCTGTGGTCATTTTTTTCCTCATTTACTTGACTGCGAATACACTGATTATTAAACGCATCAAGCAAATTCTCCATGTCACAGAATCAGTCGCTGCGGGTAATTTCTACATAAAACCGCTTATTTTCAAAAGCAAGGATGAGCTGGGTGCTCTTGCCCATTCTGTGAATGGCATGATAGAAAACTTACGTGAGCTATTCGAGCCGTTCGAAGCTTTCATTCATCACAATCAATATGCCATGATCGTGACAGATCCTTCCTTTACTATCAATCATATCAACAGTAGAGCTGTACAGCTTCTTGGCTATTCTTTAGCAGAAGTTCACAAGAAAGCAACGCCCCTACTGTGGTTGGATCAAGACCAACTGATAGAAAGAGCCGCGCAATACTCGTCAGAGCTTGGGGAATATGTTCCGGCTGATTGTACAGCCCTCGTGATTCGTTCATTGCGTCACCTAAAAGAGGATTCTGAATGGACTTGGCATCACAAAGATGGTACTCGTTTCTTCGTCCAGGTTAGTGTCAGCAGCATAACAAATCCGAATGGCGAGCTAAAAGGTTTCGTATTCATCGCTCGAGACATTAGTGATATTAAGGAGAGCAATGAGTCTAGAGAGAGGCTATTAACGATTGTAGAAAGCGCACGTGATTCCATTCTCTCATTTGATGAGAAAGGCTATATTTTTTATATGAATCAAACCTGTAAGAGCATAGTTGGATTAGATAAACAGCAAACCGTTGGCAAACATTTCAGTGAGTACGTAGATATCCAAAATGACATCAATTTTGAAGAGGGTCTGAACACGGCTATTCGGGAAGGATTCTGGGAATTTGAAGCAGATGTCCTAACGAAGGAACAACGGCAAATATTCATTTCCGTTATCATCGTACCCCATTGCCCAGCAAACAAGGGAGAGCGATATTTCTCAGCCATTACGCGAGATATTACGGATCAAGTACATTCCAAAGAGGAGCTCATTCGAGCGAAACAAGAAGCAGATGAAGCCAATTTGGCTAAAGGGATTTTCCTTGCTCGTATGAGTCACGAAATTCGGACACCTCTCAATGGCATTGTCGGACTCTCCTACTTGATGGAGCGAACAATCATGTCACCGCTTCAGAGGGATTATATAAGTAAAATAGTGAGGTCCTCGGTATCTCTGTCCAATATTATTAATGACATTCTGGACTTCTCGAAGCTCGAGGTGGACAAGCTAGCCATTGAACATCATGCGTTCCAGCTGGATGAGACCATAGACCGTGTTTGTGAAACCCTTAGCGTGCTGCTTGGCCACAAGCCGGTTGATTTTATTTGTGATATCCATGACAATGTCCCGCTTGGACTCATTGGGGATTCCCTACGCATGTATCAAGTTTTGCTGAATCTAACTACCAATGCGATAAAATTTACAGAGCAAGGAACAGTCACACTGCGTGTTTACGTGGAACAGCTCCGAGAGGAAGAAGTCAGAATTGGCATTACTGTCAGCGATTCAGGCATCGGGATGGATGAAGAGCACCTATCCAAGCTATTCCAGCCGTTTGTTCAGGCCGATGAAGTAACGAGTCGGAAGTTCGGGGGTACGGGTCTCGGTCTTGTTATCTCGAAGAACATCATTGAGAATATGGGCGGCACCATCGAGGTGTCAAGCCAACCAGAGGTCGGCAGTGAATTCCGGATTAGTTTACCTTTCTCGTTGTCCTTGCAACCTATAAAGACTCAGGCAATCCTCCCGCTGCGCGCATTAATTGTGGAAGATCATCCTGGTCTGAACCAAGTGCTTGTTCATACCCTTCAATCCATGTGTACAGAAGCAGCCGGTGTTTATTCTTGGAAAGAAGCAAGGAATGCCATTGATGTTATTCCCGTAGATGTGATCCTGCTTGATATGGAAGCTGTTGATATGTACGGAGAGGAAGTATGGCTGGGCATGCTTGAAGCCTGCAGTTCAATGAATATTTTAACGATTATTTACACTACTTTATCAGGCAGGGATGCCTTGGAGCAGCTGCCTGCACAATCGGCACCGCATGCCATTCTGGTCAAACCTATCTCGCGAATCGTATTATACCAGACACTGCAAACACTAACAGGCACACAGGCCGATAAGGAACTCATCAACACGACAGACTTCCCGCATACAGCAGAAATAATGACATCCTTTTATCGCATTCTGCTAGTCGAGGATAATGAAATTAATCAGACTGTCGCTCGTTCGCTGCTGGAAAATAGTATGAGTTGTGACGTTCAGTTGGCTTCCAATGGCTTCGAAGCATTAAATGACTTAGAGAATAATGATTATGACTTGATCTTAATGGATATTCATATGCCCATTCTAGATGGCATTGAGACTACCAAACGAATTCGTCTTGAGCCTAGATGGATGAACATTCCTATTATTGCTTTAACCGCGGACTCTACTATGGAGAAGCGTTTAGATTGTATTCGGGCTGGTATGAACGAAGTGATCTCCAAGCCCATCATTCCTAGCCGATTGTTTGCAGCCGTCGATGCTGTTCTTAGCGAGAAGAATAGGATGGCCATTCCAGGGCTTGATATGGAAGAAGCACTCGGACGACTTGGCGGAAAAACTGAGATCTATCACGAAATGCTTCGAAAATTTCATAGTCAATCGGCTCCAATTATTTCACAATTAACGCTTGCGATTCAGAAAGGGGACTATGCCGAAGCCATAAATCTGCTGCATGCGCTGCGCGGCTCTTCTAGCAACCTATCAGCTAATCGGGTATTCGCCGCGGCAACTGCTCTTGAAGAAATGTTAGAACATAACGATGGGCCTGATGAAACAAATACCAGCATGATCCAGAACCAACTTCAATCGGTTGCCATTGCTCTGGAGGAAGTTTTTCATTCCATCCAAAAATTGCTGTTAGATTGAAAAATACGCTGATTTATGTCACTATATGCTTATGCTTTTCTCAGTATGAGCATGCAATTTATACGTATAGGTGGTTAAGTTAATCATGACAGTAGAAGGCGCTCCATATCGCATTTTGTTGTATTATAAATTCGTTACCGTTATAGATCACGAAGCTTTAGCTCAGGAACATTTGGCTTATTGCAAAAAGCTCGGAATTAAAGGCCGCATCCTTATTGCTCCCGAGGGCATTAACGGAACGCTTTCAGGAACGGTCGAGCAA
Organism: Paenibacillus germinis; assembly: GCF_013141785.1. Classification (NCBI taxonomy): domain Bacteria; kingdom Bacillati; phylum Bacillota; class Bacilli; order Caryophanales; family Paenibacillaceae; genus Paenibacillus; species Paenibacillus germinis. Next base: position 1,434 of record NZ_WHOC01000139.1, on the reverse strand, counting down.
ACCGATGCTTACATCGCGATGATGCGTCAAATGCCACTGTTCAAAGACATGATCTACAAGATAGATGAAAGTGAACAGCATGCTTTCAAAAAGTTATTTGTTCGTCCTAAAAAGGAACTCGTCACTTTCCGACTTGAAGAAGACGTGAATCCGAACGAACTAACCGGCACACATCTGAAGCCAAAGGAATTCTACGAGAAGCTCCAGCATGAAGATGTCATCGTCCTTGATGGACGCAATCATTACGAGTACGATATCGGACATTTCCGCGGCGCCATTCGTCCAGAGGTTGAGACTACGAAGGAATTCCCGGAATGGATCCGCAATAATCTCCAAGAATATAAGGACAAACCCATTCTCACGTATTGTACCGGCGGTATCCGCTGTGAGAAGCTGTCAGGTTTCCTGTTACAGGAAGGCTTCAAAGAGGTTTATCAGCTGGATGGCGGTATTGTGAGCTATGGGAAAGATGAAGATGTTCAAGGTCGCTTATTCGATGGCAAATGCTACGTCTTCGACGAGCGGATTTCAGTCCCTATCAATCGTACGGACGAAGATATCGTCGTAGGCAAATGCTACCACTGTGGAACAGCAGAAGATCGCTACATCAACTGTGCGAACGATGCTTGCCACTTGAAGCATATCTGCTGCGAAGCCTGTGAAGAGAAGCATAATAGCTTCTGCTCGAAGGAATGCGAAGAGAAAACGATGAGTACGCTTGAGGCATAATTTTTGTACCGAAAGAGGGGCTGTCCCAAAAGGGTTATAAACCTTGAGGGGGATCTACCTTAAAGAACGTATTCATAAGGACTTCCGCCAATAGTGGGAAGTCCTTTTGGGTCATATCAGAATTTATTTGGTTTAGGGTTTGGGGTAAGCAAAACTTACTCCTTTTTTATTCGTTCGCTCCAGAATAAGCGCGTTTTCCGCGCTTATTCTGAGCAGACGCTCAGGATGGTCTGCTGAGAAGTCGATTATTAGCTTCTCAGACTCTGTCAACGAGCTTCGGCTCGCAGAGCTCTCGCGGAAAGCGTGGTTTTCGCATTTTTTGGTCAAAGTTGTTCTTAACGGAACGACAAGCCGCTAAAGTGGATGAAATGAGTTAAACATTGAATTAGTGGAACGAGAGGGCCTTATCTAATGAGTTTTGAGCTATCCGAAGCTAAAAACAACGGAATAGCGTCTCTACGTTCACTTTAGGGAAGCCTACCATGGATAGATGGATGCATTAACTATGAAGAAGCTGTCCCTTAAATTTATTTTTCACTTTGGGACATCCCCTCTCTTGAAGCATAATTTTAGTACCGAAAGAGCCCCCAACCTACAGTTCGGGGGCTCTTTTGCGGTACTAATTTACACTATTTGGCCAAAATTCAACGACGATGACAACCTCTGAACAGGTAATGTCATTAAGAGGAGAATGGATGCCTCTTA